>CALGLJ010000115.1 GCA_937930235.1 uncultured Verrucomicrobiales bacterium
GCGGATGATGGCGGCGTATATCGATCTTAATCCGGTGCGGGCAGGTTTGGTGGATGATCCGGCGAAGTCCCGGTGGACGGGGTATGGGGAGGCGATGAGTGGGAGTCGGCGCGCTCGGCGAGGGCTTTGTAAGGTGGTGGAAGCTCCGCAAGATGCGTGGGAGGAAAAAGCGAGTTCGATCTACCGTTGTTGGCTGTATGAAGAGGGCGTTTCAGTAAGAGAAAAAGACCCGAAAACGGGAGAGAAACGAGAGACGAAGAAGAAAGGGGTGAGTGTCGAGGAGATGACAAAGGTGAAGCTGCAAGAGGGACTCAAGTTGCGGGAGACTCGGATTCGAGCGATGAGCCGAGGGGTAGTATTAGGGAGTGAAGAATTTGTGCGGGAGGTATCCGAGCGCTACTGCGAGGAGATGGGTCGGATGCGAGTGAAGCCGGGGAAGAAGTTGTTGAGCGGAAGGAGTCGAGTGTTTGTGATGCGGGAGTGATGTTTCCTTCGGTGTCATTCTACTTGGCGCAATGCGACAGTATGAGGTTGCGCAAATTACGGTTTGCGAACATGCAGGGATGTAGTAGAGATCTTACTGAAAATTATCTGCCACAATTGAGTGATCATATTACGATGAAAAAAATTAAAATCCTACTGAGCCTCCTCGTATCCACCATGTTTTTTCTTCCGTCGAAGGCCGCGGAAGGGAAGGATCAAGAACTGACGACGTCCCAAATTAAATGGGGGAAGCATGTTGCGGGTCCGGAAATCGCGAAGGCAGAGGATCTGAAGGGCAAAGTGGTCCTTCTGGTTCTCTGGGGATCGTGACCGGGCTGCGTCCGGGTGACTCCGGGTTTGGTCAGTTTGGCCAAAAAGATGAAGGATCGTCCCTTCCACATGATCACGTCTCATTTCCAAGCGTGGGGTGGGGATCGGATGCTGGAGGACTTGAGGAAGGTGGGTTGGAGTCCAGAACTCAAGAACATGTCAGTGATGTCTCGGACGGGCTACGATGTCCCAGCAAAGTATGTTCCTTACTATGTGATTTTTAATGGTGAAGGAAAGCTGATCCACCACAATATGGGCGGCCCTTTTCATGGGGGTGATGGTTTGGTCAAGTATCAGGAATTGTCGGAAGCTGCGGTGAAGAGTCTGGAGACAGGCGCAGACCCGGCACCTCCAATTAAAAAGATCGAGGCCGCTCCCGTGAAGAAAAAGCCGGCTCACGTTCCTTTTGATTTAGTATTTGAGTGCGAGGGAATGACGGACGAGCAGATTGCGGAGGCAAAGATTATCGAGAAGAGAATTGAGCAGCTTGTGCCAGCCTATTCGCATGGGACGGACAAGGATGGGAAGCAGGTCGTTCAGCAGCTCAAGATTGATCTCAGTATTCGGAAGATTGACGGAAAAGGTGGTGCGAAGGGAGCTTCCAAGGTTGTTGATTTTAAGCTCGCTAAGGCGAGGATCTTACCTGCGAGTGGCTTTGTTTGGATCGATTCTGAGGATCTTGATCCGGAACAGGATCTTCAACTGATGGGTTTGATTGTGCACGAGACTTTCCATGTGATGGGATTTGGCCAGATGTGGGGGAAGAATGCTCTTCCGATCCGCGATAAGAAAGGCAACTATGTTGGGGATGGAGTTTTGGAGGCGTATCGAGCTGAATTTGGCCAGAAAGATGCCGAGTTTGTTCCAGTGGAATTCGATGGCGGCAGTGGCACGGCTTTTACCCATTGGGATGAAGTGGAAGGTGGAGAAGGTGACACCAAGTTGAAATCATTGATTTCAGGTAAAGATCTGCGCCATGAGATCATGACTGGGTGGATGACGGGAGATGCCTTCATTAGTAATATGACGCTGAAGGCGCTGGAGGATCTGGGCTATAAGACTCGGCAATTTGAAATCGGAGCGAAGCCGTACGAACAGGGTGATTTAGGGATTAGCCCTCACTTGGCCGATTGGAAGAATGAGAAATCAAGCCCGGAGAAGCCGGTGATGTGTTTGATTGAAGGGGGAGGTTTGGAAAAGCCGTCTTACGTGTTGGGGACGCTCCAGTCATCCTATCCAGCCCTGCTCAAGCTTCATTCGGAGGTGGAGAAGGCCTTTGAATCTGCGGACAAATTTTATACGGAGTCGAATAAGAATCCTGCTGCTCAGCTGCAGGAGATGCTTCGGTATGTCCGGACTGACAAAAAGAGTTTGAGTGAAGCTTTAGGAGAGGAGAATGCAAGGCGTCTGAAGAAGCAGGTAGAGGAAGTGAATCCCGGTGCGAATTTGCAAACTTTGCAGGCTTTCAAAACATGGGTAGCGGCTTTAGGGATGGTTGACTTGGTGGCACCTAAGAGAAAAGACCTGAATCCAGGACAGAAAATGTTAGATGACCTTCTGTGGGCTCAGGCGTCCCAGAAAGGAATCGGGGTGGCAAGCCTGCGGTCCTCAAATGCGGAGAGTGCTTTCTTTGAAAAATTGAGTGAGGAAGAGCAGGTGACTTTCCTCTTCGCGGCTCTTGAGGGAGCGATCGCGAAGGGGAGTGATTCTCGCTCGAAAACGGAGGAGGCCAAAATCAAGGCCTATCTGGAAGGAGATGTGGAAACTTTGAAGAAGAAGGGCCTGTTCGATCCGAGTGATTACGAAGAAGGAAAAGGGCGAGAAATCGCGAAAGAGTTCTATGGAACGATGACTGAGGGCCGGAGTGCTCAGCTGTCGAAAGTTGTCACTTCCCAGTTGAAAGCAGAACCAAAGAAGACGCACTTTTTTGCTCTGGATGTGGGGTTGATTGCTGGGGAAAAGAATCTGTTGGATCAACTTCGTGAGCATGGCTTCACGGTGACTCCTTTGTGGTAAACTTTTTTCCCTTAACCTAAGCAAGGGGGCACTCGTTTTCGTGGCGACTTGTCTTTTGACGGAGTTAGAGGTGATGTGATTCTCTCATTGTATAAAGATTTCATTTTTTAATGGCCCTATGGAAATAAGATTTCTCGTCCCTTGCGTAGTGATAGCTTCAAGCCTTGGTGGATCAGCTGCGGATTGGGATGGGGTGCCGATTCCTACGAGCCCGCCGACCGGATTCAAGTGGGAGCTGGAGGCGGTTTCTGATGACTTCAGCTATGATGCCAGCCCTACCGACAAGCCGAAGGAGTTCACGAACCGATGGAAGAGCGCCTTTATTAATCCGTGGATGGGTCCGGGTAAGACTGAGTGGAATGCTGGCCATTCTTACGTCACCAACGGGCGTCTGGGGATTCATGCGAGCCGGAAAAAGGATACAGCTAAAGTTTATACCGGAATCATTACTTCCAAGAGAGCCTACAAGTTTCCTCTTTTCCTCGAAGCCAAAGTGAAGATTAGCAACCAAGTGCTCGCTTCGAATGTTTGGTTGCTCAGTGCGGACTCGACCGAGGAGATCGATGTCGTGGAAGCTTACGGAAGTGATCGCTCAGATCAGAACTGGTTTGCCGAGCGGGTGCATATCAGTCATCATGTCTTCATTCGCTCACCCTTTCAGGATTATCAGCCGACAGATCCTGGAACGTGGTTCACCAATGGAACGATTTGGCGCAAGTCTTTCCATCGGTTTGGGGTCTACTGGAGAGACCCTTGGCACCTCGAATATTATATCGACGGCAAGCTGGTGAGGACGGTCTCTGGGGAGAAGATTATCGACCCGAAGGGCTACACAAAGGGGACAGGATTGAGCAAAGCCATGCACCTCATTATCAATATGGAGGACCAAAATTGGCGTTCGGACAAAGGGATTACTCCAACTGACGAGGAATTAGCCGACCAGAGCAAAAGGATCATGTGGGTCGATTGGATTAGGGTCTACAAGGGAATTCGAAATGATGGTGGTCAAAAGAAGGCGCCAAACGGAGAACAAGAAGTTAACCCGTCTGATCAAGGGGTGACCGGGCAAGAGCCGATGGGTTCTAAAACGAAAGATGAGCGGTAACGCCAAGCGAAAGGCGACATCGATCTGGCACTCTTCCCTTTTTAAGGCTAGTCAAATCACACATGACTTCTCGCGATAAATTTCTCTCCTTGGGTAGGTGTTCTCCTGATTTTTTTAAAATAGTGATAGATGAGAGCGGCGAATGAGGTAAGTTTAAGGACTATGTGCGTGCATCCAAATTTCGGAACTCGGCGCCTTCGTCGTTTAGTATTTTACGTTCTGTTATCGAGTTTTTCCCTGATCGCACATGTTAATGGGGACTCAGTTGCGAAGGTGGACCGTATGCTCTCGGATGTCGAATGGAGTGAACATTGGGCTGGACCGAAGGTGAAAGATAGCGATGTCACAGAGGGAAAAGTCACCCTCGTCGTACTATGGGGGGGATGACCAGGTTGCCTCTGGATGGCTCCCAGGATGGTCAGTTTGGCCAAAAAGCTCAAGAATCGCCCATTCCACCTCGTCGCCTCCCACAGCCAACGCTTTGGTGACAAGGAATCCGCGTTAAAACTACTCAAGAGCGCCAAGTGGAGGGAGGAGATGACCAACGTTTCCTTGGTGGGCTACGGATATGCGCCAAAAGGGATAGAGCATCGATACGTCCCATTTTATCTTCTCTTCGATCATACGGGAAAGCTGCGCTATTACCATCAAGCTGGTCCTTACCATGGAGGCAATGATGATAGCTTCAAGACGGAGGTTTATCGCTTGTTGAAGGAATTAGAGGGTTCTGACTCGGCCAAGGACAATCGCAGTGGCGGTTCCAAAGGATCCGACAAGCTCATGTCGTCTGAGCGGGAGTGGAAGAACAAGGCAGGAATCACGATGCGAGCTTCGCTTGTTCGTGTAACGGGCACAAATGCGGTCTTCCAAAAGTCTAATGGTACGGAATATACGTTCGACATAGCGAAACTGTCTGACGCCGATCAAAAATTCATTCATGCCGTCATGGTGAAGGATGAATGAGGAATGCGGTGAGCGGGAATGAATCCTGATTTGGGCTGACGTCCAATACCGCGGCAATCCATTCTGCGCCTTTTTTGAAAACCATTTTGAAAAGGCCGGCAAACAACGATCAAGTCAGTTTGCTCTGGGGAGAAAAGGGCCACGGATTTCTCGGTTTTTCACGGACCTTGTGTTTGAGCATTAAAGCTCTCACTCAACTTCCAGCACATCCGCCAATCACTTGATGAGGCACTAGTGCTCCGAACACCTTAAACTGACGAATATCTCCTTGTGTATTTTCGCGATCGCCGCGTCGTCATCCTTTCTAAGAATCCCGATTCACTGAAAGACTTCCTCCTTGCGATCCCAAAAATCTCCAGCGGATCTATCCATCAGTTTAAGCTTTTCGGAGCACTAGGGGCAAAGAATATTCCGAGGCAGGATCAGACCTCGATACGTTTTACTTGTCTATTGCGATGGCTTCGACCCCAAGGGCATCTGCGATTTGGTCTCCTAATTTTTCTTTGTCCCAAGGACTTGCAATGTGTTTGCCAGTCTCATCAATCAGAAGGTATTCGGGATAGTCGACCTTAGATTTTTTTGAAATGACTCCTCCCGCATCGACAATATTAGGCCAGGGCAAATCACCATGTTCCTTAAAGTATTGGGCAAGGGTCTCTGGCTCGTCTATGGCAACGCCAAGAATTTCAAAACCTTTCGGTCCATAGACTTCTTTGAGTTTCTTCAACTGAGGAAACACTTTGATGCAGGATCCTCACCAGGTGCCCCAGAAGTCGATGAGAACGACTTTACCCTCTAATCCTTTCAAGGAAATTTCTTCTCCCGCAAGAGTTTTGCCTGCGATGTTTAAGTTCTTATTTTCAACGAATTTTTTCAATTCTACGGCCATGGATTTACCGTCCCAGCCTGCGTATTTCCAAGTATCTTTTTGTTTTATAAAACGAAGGGCAATTTTTTCAGACCCTCCATTCTTGTAGTGACTTTGAACCCAAAGAGTTCCTTCAGGATATTTACCTTTTGGTTTGCGCTGCAGCATCTTTCCGCCAAGTCCATTGTAGGAACTCGGTTCAACGGATTCGCTGAGGAGAAAGAGGTCATTCAAAACCTTGTTTTTATTTTCCGACTTTTCGATTTGATCGGCCAAGGAATATAAGAACTCATCCATCTCTTTTTCCGTTGGTTTTGGCACGCTTCGGTCAGTCATCCACTTGGGGAACTTTGTTTTGTCGATGCCGATGTCTGCTGGCGAAACATTCACTTGAGTTCCATCTGGTAATTTTTTGGGAAACTCGTCGCCAAAGGCAGCCGCGTAGGAGACCGCTGCAACGGATATGAGAACGAATTCACGCCGAGCTTCTTCAGTCATCATACTCAGAGCTTTGACGGATTCCCCTTCTCTGAGTTGATTGCCGATCTGAGAAAAGGCTGCTTCTGGAGTATCGGCTTTCTCTTGTGCCGACAGGTGACTACACGCTCCGAAGAGAAGGCAATTCAGAGCTAATTTAATAGTTTTCATAGGTTTGCAGAGAGTGTTGGGATAAATAAAACGAGCCACGGTTTTATTTTTTAGGGGGAATTTTGGTCAATTCTTGACCTGCAGGTTTCATTTTCTCAATAACGCGAGCGACGTGTTCTGGGGAGAATCCCATTCCAAGGAGAAAGAACTTGGTATCATTTTCAATCATGATCCATGTTCTTTTGGCGTGTTGAGGGGTGATCTCGGAAGGTTTCTTGATGGGGAAATCATTTTCAAAATCTTCAATGACGAATGCTCCACGTTCCTCTGCTTTAGCAAGGCTCTCGAGGGTGGCTTTGGTCGTGCCGGGCTGACCTTTACGCTGGTATGATACTGTGACCTTTGTGCCGGCTTTTTTCTTCATGAGAATATTGGCGAGGTGTTCGGGAGAAAGAATTTTCTCATCATTGACGGAAATGATGACATCATCTTCAAGTAGTCCAGATTTAGCAGCGGGCGAATCAGCCCAGATAAAGGCGATCACGACTCCAGGGAGGTCTTGATTCTCTTGAAAATGTTCATGAGTTGCCACTCCAAACCAAGGAGCCGTTTCGTCCCCTAAGAGAGGGGAGATCATCAGGGAGATCAGAATTAAGATTTTTTTCATGAGGGTTAGAATGAATTGACTGCGATCAAGCGACGTTTGAGTTTAGTTTCATCTGAAGTTTCGTTACTTTTAAAAACGCGGTAGATTTTACCGTTGTCTCCGAGGACGATTGGGGCATCAAAGGATCGAGGGATGAAGGGCTTCTCTTCGATGGCGTCATGATTGAGTTCTTTTTGAGTGGCGATTTCAGAAGGAGCCTTATTAGTAGTTTGGGTCAAATTGAGAATGAATATCCCAGCTATGATGGAAGCTGCCGCCGCTAGGGGCCAGAGGGGGAGGCGGGAGATTTTTCTTGAAGGCTCCTCTTTTTCTAAGGCGTTCTTGAAGCGCTGAGTAAACCGAGTTTGATATTCCGAGCTGGTCTTGGGAGCGAGTTGACGAAGGCGTTCTTCGAGATCGTTTTGATGATTCATCGGAGTTTTGTTTTTAATGTTTGTCTGAGGCGTTCAAGGGCGATTCGGTAGCGGGAGGCGGCGGTATTTTGAGAGATCGATAACATTTCTCCAATTTCTCTGAAAGTAAGAGATCCCCAGAGGTGGAGGACGACTGTTTCACTCAGCTCAGGGGGGAGTTCTCCGAGAGATGAGCGGAGGACATGTTCATCGTCGCGTTGTTCAAAGTTGGTTTCGATGGAGGTGAGAGGGACATCTGATGATTCTGCGAAATCTTGGCGGACTTTGATTTTTCTTCCGAGGTCAATGGCTCTTCGCCTGATGTAGGAAAAAACGAGCGGAAGATCCGGGCATTTTTGAGGTTCACGTTTCCAGGCTTCAATAATGGCTTCTTGAAGCACGTCATCAGCATCATTGTCTGTTCTCGTCTGCTGCCTCGCATAGAGTGCGAGGCGCGCAAGATTCTCAGCCATCCATTGATCCCAATCCATCTCTATTGAAGTGTTCTGTCTTTGAACGGATTTCAAGAATTTAAGAATGAAGTGAGGATCCTATTTTCTTGAATTGATGAAATGCGCCATAGGCCGTTAATGAATGATTTGAGAGGATGATGTTTTTCTTGCCGGTTTTTCAAACTGAGGACTTATCCTCTGGGTATTGAGAAGATTTTGTCCTCGAGCCAAGGAGGGAGCCTGGTGGTCGAGATTATCCCGCGCAAACTTAAGCTTTTCGTATGATTGCTCCACGATAGAGGTTTCACGTGCTTGAGCTAAAAAGACACAAGCACTAACGAAACATAAAGTTGCCTTTCGGACGATCTGAAACTGGAGACTCACCAGAACTTAAAGCGACTAAGGAAGCCGATTCTGTCATTCTTATCAAAAAATATTTTTCGCGAGATGTTCCATCGGAGTCTTTTTTTTAAAAAGACGTTCATGCGGTGCCGAGTAGACAACACTCTTGTTCTAGGAGCTGTGCTGTCACGGGGCTCTTTCGCCAGCCCCCAGGGAGGCCGCTCTGTATTTTCTACGCGTGTTGCTCTTAATTGAAATTCTCCTGAGGCAGCTCGATAATGCGATAGAAGCGAACAGAGTCTGGAGTGGTAGAAATTTCGATTTGTTCGGTGATTGAATCTGCAATCATCTCATCCACAATCACATCGGGCCAATCTGCTAAATTAATGCCGCTTTCGACTCGATAGCGTCTGCCCACGGTGGCGTCCCAAGAGAGCACTGCGGTATCGGGTTCACTGCTAGAAGAGGACTGAAGAGAACTGCGGAAGTTTGTTCTAAAGTTATTGTTAGAATTATTGAGTGATCTAATCCCGATGCCTTCTAGCCAGATTCGATCTGCGGGGTTGTTGCTGCTCCCTCGACCTAGATTGGCGTTGACGACTTGGATTTGTCCGTTGCTCACGATTGCCTCACCCAAATCAGCAGCGTGAAGGATGACCTCATTCGCGAGTTCAACGTTCGGCGCGGAGGCGTCGAATTGCTGTTCGCGTGCGGGAATGCTCCCAGTAGATCCCTCTGGAACCCCTCCGGAGATGTTTCGCGCCACAAAATTAGTCAGAGGGTCAGTGGCCAGAGCGCTATCGACAAACCAGTGGTTCAAAACGCCAGCGGCGGTGGTAGCCACCGCAAAATACGAGTAGACCTGATAGCGATCTCCATCAGTGAGGCCTGTAATGGTGGTGGTTAGAGGCTGGCTGGCTGTGTTTGCTGATTGATAGACGGTGTCGTTTGCCCCACCTATGCCAGTCCTAATTTGCCAGGAATCTGTGATGGCAGACCCGTTCTCTGTGACGGTATTTGTTGAGTCGATATCGATATATTGCACAAGTCCACTTGTCGGAATTTCAGTGACGTCTTCGGGGAAGACGATGTCCTGAAGGCGAGATTCCGGAGTTACCTTGAGATTTAATAACCTTCCATCGCGGTAGCTACCCTCAACGGTTGTATTCATGGGGGCGTGGAGTTTAAAATCGACTGACCAATCTTCGGGCCATGCGGGTAAAAGCTGAATCACATCTCCCGAAGTCTGCATCAACATCTCTTGGACGCCGATCATGCCAGAGCCGCCGTGATTAAAATCGGGCGTATAATCAAATCCAGGACCCCAGAACGCTGGAAATCGATTTGGAGCATCTGCCATCTTAGCAATTGCAAAATTTCTCGCCTCTTCGGTCAGGCCTAATCTAGCCGTGAAAATGCCAACCTGGCTCCAGCTCTGAATAATGTGGTTGTCATTCGATGGGCCAAAATTCCAGGTATCGATCCCTAACTGGAGATCTGGTTTCCCTACGCCGAAAATTCCATATGGAAATACGGGATAGAGTTCAGGGATTTCGGCATTGCTTTGCGTCAAGGTTCCGATCCCAGGTGCGAGAACAGTCCGGCCAGAGAGTTCGATAGTGTGGAGCTCTGGGACCGTCTCTAGCACCGCAGCCCATTCGTCCTTGCGATCCTGCGGAAGGAGACTATCTGGGAGTTCGATCAGGCGAGCGAGGACGACCTGAAGAGCGGAGACGACATCCGCTGGATTGGTCTGATCACGATAGGTTTCCGCCGCAGTTGAGGGGAAGATGACGAGTTTGCCATCGCTATTGAGTTCCGTACCATTGATCTGCTGATTCCGGAAGCGGTAGTGTTCATTAAAGAATCGGAGGGAAGACTCGATGAATGGAATGTAAGCGGAAATATCGTTTCCGGTAAAGTGGTAGTAGTCCAGAATCATGAGCGAGAACTCAACCTGATTGACGAAATGACGCCTGACAAAGCGGTTGGTTTGAGTGCCAAATTCATCGGAATCGAGACGGCGACGGGTTCCGCTTCCATTTTCAAAGCCCCACCCTCCGGCAAAGGGGAGTCCAAAGTTTTCTACCTGTTCAGTAAAGCTACAGCCGTCATGCCCCCAATAGACTTGAGAACGGATTTCGGCATTCCCAAGGGGGCGACGATAATACTCGAACTGACTAGGCATGAGGTCAAAGTCACCGGACTTAAGCATCGGCCAGTAGACCAAACGCTGATTCTGAGCGGTGAAGCTCCCTCCCCCCCAAAGGCGAAAATCTGGTGTGCCGTCACGGTTCCTAATGAACTGAGGGTCTGCCGTAAAAAGGGAGCCGTTGAATTTTGAGGGAAATTCCCCCGTGGCATTACACCCTAGCATATAGCGAAAGAGCTGATAGTTCCGCCCGACCTGCCACGCGGGGGAATCCGGATCGTGTTGATCGGGAGAGATGACTAGCCAGCTTCGATCCCAGTAATCATGCCACCACTGGATCGTTTCCTCTCTTGCAGTTGCTTCATTAGCTTCGGCATCGATGATGATATCGGTAAGCTGTGTTTCCCATTCGGCGAGGGTATCAGTTTGACCATGGTGGAGATAGACCTGAACAGAATGATTCAGCGAGGGAGCCGCGCTTGAGAGCCGCCATCCGGTGAAATCCGTGTCGGAATAGGTCCCGGTGACGGTGCCATTGGCGACGAGATTATCACCCTGCATTAGGCCGCCGAAAGTCCGGTTGATTTGCGGATTCCAGAATTGATCAGCGAAAGCGGAGAGGCCCTGCTGCTCGATACAGAAATTGATGAGAAGTTCATCGGTCCGATTGCGGTGATGCCAGCCCACTGTATTTCCCTCGAAATCGATCGTGTCCTGAAAGGTGGTCACCTCTCCGGGAAAGCCCGTATAGCTGAAGCACTGATGGCGTTGCGCATCTGGAACGGGGCGATCTTCGGTGCGCCAAGTCTCATAAGTCGCGGTAAAGCTGACAGGCTCGGTGGCCTGGCATTCGACATGGGCGACGGGGCGCAGAGCATCGACCCAAATATCAATGTTCACCTCTTGGCTGCCCTTTTGCGCCATGACACTGATGTGTCCATCGCGGAGATTGAGTCGCTGCTCGAAGACGTCTGCACCTTCCAAAGGATTTGGAGACAGAGTCACCCTCGTCCGGCCCAGCTTGAGAAAAGTGTTATTCTCATCGAAAGTTCCGCTTTTTGAGAGATAAAAGAGTAAATCGCCATCTTCAACCCAAACTAAAAGTCCGACATCACCCCCTCCGCAAGGCATCGCTTGGCTGGCATTGGCACTCGGAGTATCCCAAACCACGTCATATTCGATGGGTGGATTGACCGTCTGGGCGATTACGATCAGAGTAACTATAAAGCTTAAGGCTAGGGATAAGCAAGCGGTTAAGGGGGCAGAGGAGGGCGAATTACAATTCATGAACAGTAAAGTGTGTCACATTCATCCCACAGGATAAACTGAAATAGAAGTGGCTGGTGGTCGAGCCTGTCGAGGGTTGACTTGGAAATATTTGGTTCTTCGTCAGCTTTGCATGACGTTTTTAGCCAACTTGGAAATCGCTGCGCTCGAGATCTCCACCAAGACAGGTTTTGAGGCTGATATCTAGCCAGAATAGGCGCCGGAAACCTCAGCGAAAATGTCCAA
>CALGLJ010000116.1 GCA_937930235.1 uncultured Verrucomicrobiales bacterium
GCCTTTAATAATCCAGTCTGTTGATCCACCAGAAATACTTCCACTTCGTTTGACCTCTGACCTGCCACCAAAAGGCAATTTCCAGATGGGGTCAGGTTAATATTTCTAGGAATTGACACCTCCGCGGGCACCGTCTGGAGAAGGGTCAAGCGACCATCTTCTCCAACCTGAAAAGCCGAAAGCGAATCCCTCTTTTTACCACCGACATCTCGATTCGCGCAATAGACGAACTTTCCACCGTTCGAGACCAAAATTTCAGAACAAGACATCTTTTCCTTATCACCACCTTTAGGCAAGACTGAGACCGTTTCTAGCTCAGTTAACAAGCCCGTTTGCGAATCACGCTTGAAGACCGTAATCGTCAAACTGAGCTCGTTCAGTACATAAGCATACATCCCATCACGGCTAAATTTCATATGACGCGCCCCAGAACCAGGAGGAACCTTAGCTGCGCCCACTGGGAGAATCGTCGCCGTTTTTGAGTCAAATCGATAGATCTCGACCTTGTCCGTCCCGAGATCTACCGCGTAGGCATAGCGATTCTGAGGCCCTGCGTAAAATGAATGTGCATACGGCTTTTTCTGTCGCTTCGGATGAATGCTTGAGCCCTGATGTTTCACAAAGCTCGCATAGGCTCCGACGGTAGAATCTTCCACCAGCGGAAAACTCACCACACTCCCTCCTCCATAATCGGCCCCAAAGAGAACACCATTCGTGGCGTCCAGGCTAATGTGACAGAGACCTCCTCCGGGGTAACTCTGTTGGCTTGTTTCTTGGAGTTGCGCTCCCTCCACCTTGAGGGAAACCACCGTTCCCTGCTTTTCCTCCTTCACGGTAGCATAAAGATACTCCCCTCCTGGCTTCATCGCCAAAAAGCCAGTTCCGCTGGCTTTGTAAGCCTGTGTGAGCCCTTGCAAGGCCCCATTTTTCTCATTGAGTTCCATCGTATAGATCCCTGCGTTCCCTGTTCCGACAAAAACGCGGGTCATTTCTCCGAAAGATACGGTCGGTAGAAGCACGGCTAATAAAAATCGCTTATCCATACCCGAAGTTGAGACCGCCGCTTGGGATTCGCCAATCACAAAGAAGAAAAAATACCTCATAGAATTTTTCTGAAAATTCGCCAAACCATTGATTGGCCATGATTATGTCGTCTTCTTGAGCTCCCCCTTGCATCCCAAGAATTCCTCATCATACTCACAACAAATGTCCGACGTCATCAAGACCGATCGTTATTATCAAGGAGCCTTCCGAGAACTCGATGATACCCTCGCCGATACCACCGCCCTCCTCGCGAATGCCCTTCCCCTCGACGACAAACTCCGTGCTCTCGTGCCTTGGCGCACCGACGCAGAATTCCCAAATGCCATTCCCGAGGGCTGCGAGCGAGAAGGAGCACAGCTTCTCTCCATCTGTTTTGAGCTTCTCAATATTGTGGAAGAGCGGGTCGCTTGGCAATTTCGAAGCCTCCGTCGCTCCGAACATGGTGCCGCTGCTATTAAGGGACTTTGGCCTTCGGTCATCAGTCGTTTTGTCGAAGCCGGACTCACCGAAGATGATGTCATCGCCACCCTCAAAAAAATCTCCGTCGAACCTGTTCTCACCGCACATCCCACCGAAGCCAAACGGCCATCCGTCCGGCAACGTCACAAAGCGATCTATGAAGAACTCCGCGCCTATGAGAGCGCGCGCAGAGACCCTCACTATGGCCGGCGGATCTCCAACACCATCAGCGCAGAATTTCAGACTCTCTGGTACACCGGAGAAATTTTTGTAAAACGCCCGGATATTCAGGAAGAGCTCAACAATGCTCTCCCGTATCTTGACGAAATTTTCCCGGAAGTGGTCCTGCGCCTCGACCGCTCACTTGAACTCGCCTGGGAAGATGCAGGTTGGGATATCGAAAAGCTTCGAACTGAAAACGCCTATCCCAAACTCCGCTTCTCTACCTGGATCGGAGGAGACCGTGATGGCCATCCTTTTGTAACTCCAGAGGTGACCAAGCGCACTCTGCGAGAACTTCATCAACACGCCATCAGCCTTCACTGCCGCTACCTGGCCCAGTATGCAGATAAGCTCACGCTCGCCCCTCCCTTCACCAAGGTCCCGGCATCCCTGCAGGAACAACTCCACGGAGAAATTTACCAACGTTATCAGCAAGAACCATGGCGAGCCTATCTCTATATGCTGAGGGAAAAATTACTCAAGGGAGAGTACGCCTGCAAGCAGATGTACATTGATGATCTTCAGCTCGCTCATGATTCCCTCATCGAAGTCAACGCGGTGCGGGCTGCGCACGAATATGTCCTCCCTCTCATTCGCCTTGCCCAGACCTTTGGCTTACACTTAGCCGGTCTCGATATTCGTAATAACTCAGAAGCTCACGACGAAGCTGCTGCCGAAATTTTCGAAGCGGCCGGAATTCCAGATGGAAAAAATTTCCCTCACTGGAGTGAAGAAAAACGCCGTGAACTCCTTGTCTCAGAGCTAAAAAATCCACGCCCCTTCTTAACTCGCTATGAAGAAGCTGGAGATAAGGCAGACCAGATTCTCTCATACTTCCGTCTCCTCGCCACCCACTTACGTAAAAATGGTCAAGAAGGCCTCGGGCAACTTATCGTGAGTATGACCCGTTCCGTCTCAGACCTCCTACTGGTTCAGCTCCTCGCCCGCGAAGCCGGTCTCGCGCAGATCCACCCGAACGGACTCTGGCGTTCTCGCCTTTCCGTGAGTCCTCTCTTTGAGACAGGGGAAGATCTTGCTGCCGCAGATCAGATCCTGAATGAGTATCTCGAAATCATGGGTCCTCACCCCTCCGGTTTGCAAGCGGCGATGGTCGGATACTCAGACTCTAACAAAGACGCCGGTGTCTTTGCCTCGCAATGGGGGATCTTTAAAGGCCAGGAAGCGATGGCTTTGGCCTGTCACAACATGGGAGTCATTCCTCAATTTTTCCATGGTCGCGGCGGCACCATCGGCCGTGGCGCCGGACCCACTCGTTGGTTCTTACGCGCCCTTCCGGAAGGCTCCCTCGCCGGACCAGTCCGCATCACCGAACAAGGCGAAGTCCTCCCCCGAAAGTATGGGCATGAAGGCAACGCTCACTTTCATCTCGAACTCCTAGTCGCAGGAGTCAGCCGGGTCGTGGGCTTGAGTAAGCAATCGACCGCCGCGGATGATTGCCGAGAAGCGCTCGATTCTCTCTCCGAACAATCTGATAAAGCCTATCGTGCACTTCTCGAAGGTGAACGTTTTATGGAATTTTACCGTTCCACCACTCCCATCGATGCTCTTGAGACTGGCGTCTTCGGGTCTCGCCCCTCTCGCCGCACCGGGAAGAAAGCCTCCTTGAAAGATCTCCGTGCGATCCCATGGGTCTTCTCCTGGACCCAATCCCGCTTCTACCTCCCCGGTTGGTTTGGAGTCGGCTCCGGCCTCGAAGCCATCGGCGAATCTGCGTATCAAACAATCAAAGAAAACTTCGATCAATTCGATTTCTTACAATACGTGTTTACCAACATCGAATCATCCCTTGCCTCTGCGAATCCCGACACCATGCGCAAATACGCAGCACTCTGCCCGGATCAGGAACTCGCCCAAAACAATCTCGACATCATCCTCACCGAGTACGAAAAAACTCGTCATCTCGTTCATGACCTCTTGGGCACCCAATTTGCCTCCCGACGTCCACGGATGGAGAAGACCCTCGCCATCCGCGAAGTCCCGCTCAAAGTCCTCCATGACCAACAAATCTCTTTACTCAAAAAATGGCGCGCCGCCGGTAGCCCCGTTGAAACTGAGGACGGAAAATTTCATCGCGATTTTCTCGCTCTCCAGCTCACGATCAATGCCATCTCATCTGGCCTGCGTGAGACGGGATAATTAAAAAAAGATCAGAGCTTCAGCTCAAACTTCGCATCCTTCTCAGGCGGAAGAGCGGTGGTATCCACGACCATTCCTTTGCGATGAAGGCTCAGGAGCACCCCGACCATTGCCATCGTAAAAACGAGATTCGATCCACCGTAACTGACAAAAGGGAGCGGAAGTCCAGTATTTGGTAACAGCGCCGTTGTGACCCCGATATTCATCATCGCGGGGATCACAATCACGGAAGTGACTCCCAGCCCTAGAATTCGCCCAAATAAGTCTGAAGCATTCAGCGACATCGCAGCGCCCATGAGAAAAATCACCACGAAACAAAAAACAACTCCCATGGTATACCAGAGTCCCAACTCTTCTCCGATCACCGGGAAAATGAAATCAGTGTGGTGTTCGGGAAAACTCATCTGCTTCACCACTCCGTCTCCGAGACCAACCCCGTCGTGCCCACCATTTCCAAATGCTCGCAAGGCAAGCCACTGCTGACGTCCTACTCCCAGGCGATGTTGATCGAGATCCATAAAAGCGGTAATTCGCTCCATCCGGTTATCGTTACTCATCACCATGACGATAAATGCGGAGCAGGCTAATAAGGCCGAGGGGACCAGATAGCGAATGCGACTTCCGGCAATGAACATCACTAAAATACCAGCGGTGCCGAGGGCCACGGCAGTTCCCATATCTTTCTCGAAAAGGATGAGAAGTAATGGAACGGCTAACACAACGCCGGGAGCAACAAACCCTCGCCAAAATTTCCCAATCTCGGCTTGATTCTTCGCATACCAAGTCGCGAGAGCGATCATGATAAACAACTTAGCTGGCTCCGAAGGCTGAAACTGCCCGATCCCCGGAAGAATAATCCACCGGCTTTCACCATGAGAAGAAACCCCGATCCCAGGGAGATAACAGCAAACTAGCGCGGCACAAGTCACCGCCAATGCCGGCCATGCGATGTATCGAAGCTTTCGATAATCTAACATGGCAAGACCAATCATCATCACGATCCCAACGCCCAACCAACGACTTTGTTTCGTGAGATAATAATATTGATCATCTGTCATGTCCCACTTTGCACTTGTACTCGCAAGCATGACGAGACCGAGAGTCACCAAGGCACCGACGGCGAGACAAAGAAAAATGGGAGCTCCTTTGATCATATAAAATTAATGCCCAGGGATGCGGATCTTTTGTCCGGCACGAATTCTGCCGGGATCTGTAATTCCGTTCAGGCGCATGAGCTGATCTTGGCTCACACCATACGTTTTCGAAAGTCGCCAGATACTGTCTCCTTTTCTGAAGGTATGCACTCTTCCTGCGGGAACGGGAGCGGGTGCGACCTGAGTCACGCGCACTTTGCGTGGCTCAGTCTCGAGAGCAGGCGGCCCATTCGGAATAAGGAGGACCGGCTCTTCCAACTCGGCGGGGGCATACTCTTCCACCGTCAGCTCTCCGAGAGCAGGTGGCTCTACAAATTTCTCATTCGTAATTTGAATTAAGGGATGCTCGGTATGAACGACCGCGTCCAATTCCTCTTTCGGCACCGGAGGAAGCATCGGGGCTGATTCACCAACGGTATACTCAGGAAGAATTCGACGACCTGGGATATTGATTTCAATTCCTGGGACAATATCGACGCCGCTGTTGATTCGTTTGAGCTCGTCTACCGATACTCCTTTTTCTTTGGCGATGTCGAAGTAGTTATCACCATCAAGTACGAGATAGTGCTCTACTCCCGGAATTAAATTGGGCTTCATGGGAGTCTTTTGACCTTCGCTATTTTTTTCAGCCTGTTGCTCTTCCTGAGAGGTCCATTGGTTGTGAACCCAGATTCCTGCAATCGCAGCAACATGCAAAAGAAGAATCACAACCAGAGCACGAGCAACTCCCACGCCAGGGACTTCTCCGATATCTTCTGGTTCTGCCGTGGTGGCCGCACGATGAGCGCGCTTTCTCCGAGTCTTACTCGTCACGGCACGCAGGATGCGATAGCCTGACGCCGGCTGTCTCTTTACTTGTAAAGTAGGTTTTGGTTTCATGTTTCGGTTGGGTGATTTG
>CALGLJ010000117.1 GCA_937930235.1 uncultured Verrucomicrobiales bacterium
CTGGCGCAACGACCTTCACCACTCCGGTTTTGGAGTTTCCTTCGGTGTCATTCTACTTGGCGCAATGCGCTCTATGCGCAACTGTTGGTCGGTGAGTGGTGAGAGTTCGATCTCGATGAAGGAGACCTCGGCCGCCTTCCAGACTTTGGATGGATGAATTTTGTCCATCTCGAAAGAATAGATACCGGAAAGCGGGCATACGATCAGGGTTCAGGGGCAGCGTAGGCACCGCTTACAAGCAATCCACAGGAATAGGTTTATTATAGCAGATTTCTGTTAGCCAAATGAAGTTACCTTTTGTTGGACCATCATAATCCGTCACTAAATGAGGAAAATTTTCCTTGATTCTCTGCCAATGAAACATGGCATTCTCATCAAGCTTAGCGCGATCAAGATATTATCGTAGTTTTTAAATTTGAGTTGATGTCTGCACCCCATGGGTTCCAAACCTGCCCCCTCCAATGTGTGCCATTAGGGATTATCTGCTCTTCTGAGGAAATGGTGAGGTCCGAGAGTGAAATTGTTGGTCCCACTTCTGAAGCTACACCAGATGTGTGCTGACAAAAGCCACACGCACTATCCGATGACGCTGGTTTTATAAATCCATCTGCAACAATTTTTTGCAGATTATAAATTCCAGTAGAATGGAAAATCTGTCCCTTAAGATGTGTGTAAATTTCATCCATCAATTTTGTGAGATTTCCTAAAATACAATAACTTCACACCATGTAAATAAGGCAGAATTCAATGCTCTAGCTTTCAGAGGACCCCCGTAATGAGATCTTGGCGAATTTTGCCGAGCGAGAGTTTGTTACCGAAATTCTACTTCGGGATTGTGATTACACTGCTTCGATCTCTTGCTTTGTGATTCCACGGAGTCCGAGAATGCGGACGATGGTTTCTTCGATGAGATTGGCAGGGCAGGAGGCGCCAGCGGTGATGCCTATGGTGGCGGGTTCGTTATCGAAACCAGCGAGGACATTTGGGGTGGAGATTTCCGCATGTTGATCGAGGTCGAAGTGAATGACCGTTTCGAGCGATTCGAGGCAAGAGGCTTCGCGGATGAAATAGGTGGGGAGGTGTTCATTTCCGATTTCGACGAGGTGCGTGGTGTTTGAGCTGTTATATCCGCCTACGACGAGGAGCACATCCATGGGCTTGTTGAGCATGTCGAAGAGGGCATCTTGGCGCTCTTGGGTAGCACCGCAGATGGTGTCAAAGACTTGGAAATTTTCCGAAGTTCCATCGCGGTCAGTGATGGCTTTTTTGACCCGATTTTGGATTTCCATGGTCTCGCTTTTCAACATCGTGGTCTGGTTGGCGACTCCGATTTCTTTAAGATGGAGGTCTGGGTCGAAGCCGGGAGAGCAGGCTTTGTCGAATTTTTCCAGGAGTTTGTTCTTATCTCCTCCGTGACGAATGTAGTCACAGACGTAGTCCGTTTCTTCCAAGGTGAGGACTACGAGGTAGTGCCCTTTTTTATCTTCACCGAGGGCTCTTGAAGCGGTGGCACGGGTTTCTTCATGACCTCGCTTGCCGTGAATGAGTGAGGTGATGCCAGATTTGGCATAGGTGCGAACTCGGCGCCAGACCTTCATGACATCACCACAGGTGGTGTCGATGATGTGGCATCCTTGCTCTTCAATTTTTTCGGTAAAAGAGGTAGGGGCACCAAAGGCGGGCACGATGACGACATCTTCTTCTGTGAGTTGATCATAGTCTTCGGAGATCTCTTTCCACGGAAGAGACACGATGTTCATATCGGATAGCTGTCGATTGACTTCCTGATTGTGAATGATTTCTCCAATGAGAAAAATACGCTGATCTGGAAACACCCGTCGAGAGGCATAGGCTAGGTCAATGGCGCGCTCCACGCCGTAGCAAAACCCAAATTGCTCGGCGAGTCGCACGGTGGTCTTGCCAATCGTCAGTGAGCCACCGGCATCGCGCAGTTTTTGGACGATGGGAGAATGGTAGTGCTTCTCCACCTCTGCCTGAACGAGCGTCATCACTTCTGGACGGCGGACGTTTACACGTTTCTTCTTTTTCTTAGGCTGATCAGCAGATGTTTCGCTCACGGCCTTGATTTAGCCTGATTTCACCCGGCACGCCAAATGTTTATTGATTTTGAAAAGGGGAGAAGGAGAATTGTCATGAGGGAAATGGCGATGAATTGGAGGGGAATGAGATACCAAGGCCATGGGCCTAAGTAGTCCATGGGGCTCCCAGCTTCGGGAGGGTGCATCAGGAAGCCAAAATTTGTCGAAAGGGTGAAATTGATCAAAAGTGCGAGGGTGAAATACACCTGATTCCAGAGAAAAACGCGTGGAACCACGCCAGAGCGTGGACGCCAATTCATCGCGAGGGGAAGAAAGAGAGCGGCAATAACGATTGCGCCATGGTGAATGAAAAAAGAAAAGAAGACGGGTTCTGGGAAATCCTGACTGAGATTGGGCGTGATCAAGGCCTGAATGGTGCCGCTTAGTCCCCAGCAATAGGTGAGTTCACAAAGCAGCGGCTTCGTCGTGAGGAGAGCGAAACCAGCGGTGACGGCCACGATGTCACAGAGGTGAAAGGGAATGATGTTTTCCAAAGGGAGCACAGAGTCATAGGAGGCATAAACGATTTGATTCATCGGGTACGCGATGAGGCAAATGAAGGCGAGCAGGCAGCGAGGCCAGATTTGTCCTCGCCGGTAGCAGGCGATACACATCACCGCGATGAGCGCGATGGTTAAGATCGTGAGGCAGTGCGTCAGGCCGAAAAATTTCACGTTGCGGGATGGTGTTTCAGATGAAGCGCTCGGTTGTGAAGCGAGATGGGGTGGAAGGGAGTGTCGCGAGTTCTGGTGATCAGGTCGATTGTTTTGTATCGACTCTCTGCTTGCTGAAGGAAGGGTGATTCACTATCTATTATAGCTATAGGATGTGTTTATACTTAATGAAGTGGCTTCATGTATATTGGGATGTTAAGAAATGGATCATTCTTGGGATATTCCTTAGCATTTTTTTAAGCTGCTCATGTAAGAAAAAAGATGAGGCAGACTCATCCTCGGTCTTGGTCGAGAATGCGCAAGGCCGACCAGTGGACGCATTCACGCATGTGGGAGAGTTACCAACGGTATTTTTGTTCACAAAAACGGACTGCCCGATTGCCAATCGCTATGCTCCGACATGCATTGATTTGTATGAAAAATATTCTACCAAGGGGGTTTCTTTCATCCTCGTCTATCCTGATCCAGCAGAGGATCACGAAATGATTTCGCATCATTTGAGTAGCTTTCAATATCCATTCTCTTATCTCCGCGACCCGGACCACCGTTTGGTTTCCGAAACAAAAGCTCGGGTGACTCCTGAAGCAACCATGTATGTTCGTGATCAGGATGGACAGGTGCGACAAGTGTATCGGGGTCGGATTGATGACCGTTATGTGAGTCTGGGAAAGGGGAAGGTCAAAGCATCCCGGAATGATCTCGCGCTGGCTCTTGATGCCGTTCTTGCTCGTCAGCTTGTGGAGACTCCCGTGACCGAAGCGGTGGGTTGTACTATTGCTGATTTCAAATGATTTCTCAAATGAAAGTGAAATTTTGTATTCTGGTTTTCAGCATGCTGATCTTGGCTTGCAATGAGCAAAGTGAGAAAGGGGAAGCCAAATCCCCGCCCACATTTGCGGAAGATCTTGCTCCGTTGATTCATGAAAAATGTGTGGTCTGTCATCGACCAAAAGGTTCTGCGCCATTTTCTCTAATCAGCTATCAGGAGGTGAAAAAACATTCCTCTGATATTGTGGAGGTAACGCACAGTCGCTACATGCCTCCCTGGCTCCCTCGACAATCTGATGTTCTTTTTAAAGATGATCGTCTGCTCAGCGAATCCGAAATCCAGATGATTAAAGATTGGGTGACACACGGGAGTCTGGCAGGGGATCTGACAAAGGCTCCCGCTCCTCCAAGCTGGAGTGACGAATGGCAATTAGGGAAACCGGATCTCATTTTAGAGCTGCCGAAGTCATTTACGCTGTCAGCTCAAGGTGAAGATATTTTTCGAAATTTTGTTTTGCCGATCCCAATTACTCAAACTCGTTTTGTTTCAGCGGTCGAGTTTCAGTCTGATCGTTCTTCGGTGATCCATCATGCGTGGATGACGGTTGATAAAACCGATTCCTGCCGGCAGCGCGATGCACAGCACTCTGATCAGATCGGATTTCCTGGAATGGATATGGGGTATTCCTCTCCTCCGGGCGGGCATGCACTTGGTTGGACTCCGGGGAAGCTCCCGCATCAAGTTTCTCCAGAAATGGCTTTTGCTTTGGAGCCGGGGGATGATCTCGTTCTGCAGCTGCATATGCTCCCTTCCGGGAAGCCTGAAATCATTCAGCCCAAAGTGGCCCTGTACTTCTCCGAGCAAGCACCTTCTCTCTTTCCCTATGGCTTACAGTTGACCCCAGCGCATTTGGAAATCCCTGCCAATGATCCTGATTATCTTGTCGAACGATCCATAGTTCTACCAGTTGAGACGCAGCTCCTCAGCATCTATCCGCATGCACATTATGTGTGTAAAGAGATGCATATTACGGCGACGTTTCCCAATGGGAAAAAGATCACTCTCCTCAATATCCCGGATTGGGATTTTTTCTGGCAAGATCTGTATACTCTTCAGACCCCAATCACTTTGCCTGCGCGTACTTTACTAGAAATGCGCTACACTTATGACAACTCTCAAAAAAACCCGAGAAATCCAAATTCTCCTCCGCAAACCATTCGGGAAGGTGATCGCTCGGTGGATGAAATGGGAAATCTCTGGCTTCAACTTTTACCAACGGATCACAGGCAACGAGATGTTTTGGAAGAAGCCGTTCTCAAGAATGCGATTCAAGCCAGAGCCAGTTTTCGTG
>CALGLJ010000118.1 GCA_937930235.1 uncultured Verrucomicrobiales bacterium
CATCTACCTTCAGGATATCATGCCCAGCACGCTCGAATGGGCTCATGCGAAAATTCCGGCACGAGTCCAATACCAGAGCATTCTCCCCCTCCTAAAAAACCAAGCAAAAGGGCGAGATCAAATTTACTTTGGATACCGAGATTCCCAACGCGCTCTCATCAAAGACGGATACAAGCTGATCATCTATCCCCGCACAAAAGTCGCACGACTTTATAACATGAAAGAGGATCCTCTCGAAAGAAACGACCTGCTCGAAAAAGAACACCCCCAGATCGCGCTCGCGCAATCTCTCTACGCCCACCTCCAGATCGAAGCCCTCAAGCATGGCGATCAGCTCGCCTATCCCAAAATTTGGTAGATCAACAACGAAAAGACTTCCTTGCCTTAAGGCACATCACCCCGGCGACCACTCACGTAAGAATCGCCACGCAAAGCTTTAATAAAATACTGGCTAGTTCTGGTCGATACGACATCACTAAAAAATTGCATCCTAGCCTAGTCGAGCTATCGTAAAAAAAGCCTATATTACACACATTCTTATCCATCCTAAATATGTCTCCTTCTTCGCCCCTCCGAAAAGACCTTGTTTCGACAAAAATAGCCACGTTCATTTCTATTTTTTCCTTATTTTCAGCCAGTGATCTCTTCGGACTTCGCATTAATGAAATCATGGCGTCCAACAGTTCGACCACCGTTCCTAATGCAGTCGCCGGACGATTTAACGATTGGATCGAAATTTTTAACGAAGAAGGAAGTGCTGTTTCTCTGAGTGGGTGGCATCTCACAGATGATCTTGGACTACCTATCAAGTGGACTTTTCCCGCAAATACCACAATCCCAGCTAATGGGTATCTAATCGTCTTTGCTAGCGGAGATGACGCGCCCGACAGCAACGGAAATCTCCATACAAATTTCACCCTCAGAGCAAGTGGTGACTCGATTGCGCTCGTAAGACCTGACCTCACCATTGCGAGTTCATATCTAGCCAATGGAAATGATTTCCCCAATCAATTTACGGACGTCTCCTACGGCGTTTCCCCGACAGATGGATCTCTCATTCACTTCAACAATTCTACTCCAGGAGCGGTCAATGATCCTGCCGAATTTCTTTTTGTGGAGGATACAAATTTCAGCCATCGACGCGGCTATTACACCTCACCTATCGAGGTCACCATCTCAAGTGACACCCCTGGCACTACCATTCGATTCACCCGTGATGGCTCTGAACCGACTTTAACGACCAACGGATTCACATACACTACCCCTATCCCCATCAGTCAAACCACGGTTATCCGCGCCATCGCCTTCAAGGCAGGTTATGCGCCCACCAACATTGACACCCAATCCTACATTTTTCCCAATAGCGTGGTAACTCAAACTCGCCCCCCTGGCTATCCTACCTCTTGGGGTGACGAGCCCAACGCTGACTATGATGTTGATCCAGATATCGCCCAATCCCCGACATATTCTCAACGCTTTCTCGAAGGACTCAGAGAACTCCCCACGCTCTCAGTGACTTCTGATCGTGATCTCATCTTCGGCCCTCAAGGAATTTATTCCAATACCATGAACGAAACCTTGGAAGTCCCCTGTTCCGCTGAATATTTCCAGCCTAATGCCACTTCTGATGAAGTAAATGACCTCGAGGGATTCCAAGTAGACTGCGGGATCAGAATTCAGGGAGGATCCTCTCGGATTCCGGATCGCGCGATCAAGCATTCCATGAGCTTACGCTTTCGAGAGCAGTATGGCCCAGGGAAACTCGATTTCCCGCTCTTCGCAGGAGCCCCCGTTGAGTCCTTTGACAGCGTGCATCTTCGAGCCATGTACAACAACTCTTGGATTCATGGTAGCACCCAACAGCAGCAGCGGGCCACCATGATTCGCGACCAATGGGCTCGCGACACTATGATCGCCATGGGCAATGCCGATGGAGGCCACGGCAGCTATTGCCATCTTTATCTCAATGGAATTTATTGGGGAGTCTATAATCTTCACGAACGATTAGAAAATGATCACTACGCGACGTATAACAACTTTGATTCTGACGAAGTCATCGGGATCAATCCTATGGACGGAACCTCTCCCCTCAACCCCCTACGAAGCGCCATCAATTCCGGAGACTGGGATGCAGTGACTCAAATGATGGATATCGATAACTATATTGACTACTATTTAGCCCAACATTTCGTTTTAAACGACGATCTTAGCACTACCGGAAATTGGCGCGTGGCCGGCGGCGGAACTGCTAATGCCCCTTGGCGATTTTACTGCTGGGACACCGAACGTAGTCTCGAGAATTTAAACGATACTGGACCTCTCGCCAAGAGTCAGGATGGAGCCGAAATTATCAATGGCCTCGATAACTTTCTCCAATTCCGAGTCCGTTTCGCAGACCGAGCTCACAAACATCTTAACAACGGAGGAGCATTAACCCCAGCCGCTTGCCGAGCTCGCTGGCAGCAATATTCTGACCTTCTTGATATCGCCATTGTGTGCGAGTCTGCTCGTTGGGCCGACGACCGACGACCGAATGATCCCTACACCCGTGATGACGACTGGCTCCCTGCGGTAAACAATGTCATTAATAATTTTTTCAGAAACAATCCTCCCAATCGGACATCTATCTTCACCAACGCTCTTCGAACTCAATCTTGGCCTGGAGTTAATGTCCCGAGACTCCTCTCAACGGCGGCACCGCAATTTCAAGTAAACAATTCACTCCAGCATGGAGGCTCCATCAATCTTTCAGATCAAATTTCCTTCAGTAGCGCAAGCGGAAGAATCTATTACACCCTAGATGGCAGTGATCCACGAGATAACGGCAGCATTGCTGCTAACGCGATTCTATTCAACGGAGGACCGATCACTCTCTCAGAAAGCTCAACCATCAATGCTCGAGTGCGAAACCCCAACGGTTCTTGGTCTCCCATTAGTAGCGCCATCTTTCTGACAGAAATCGAAGCCGACTCAGAGCTTGTCATTTCAGAACTTATGTATCACCCCGTCGGTCCAAATTCTGAGGAATTTACCGCAGGCCAACAGCTCCCGACTCCACGTATCCTGAGTGAGGATGATTTTGAATTCATCGAATTACTCAATACCGGATCGATTGCAATCAACCTCCAAGGAGTCACCTTCACCAGCGGGATCGCTTACACCTTTGAGAACACCTCGCTGCAAGCAAATGAGCGCCTCATTCTCGCCAGAGACCCGGAAGCATTTGCCATTCGTTATGGCTCCATCTCAGCCCAAGTGATCGGCGGCTATGTCGGCACCCTGAGTAATGGAGGAGAGCTTATTACGACCACCTCCGCGACCGGCAACATCATTCAATCGTTCGAATACGACGACCGGGGCGCCTGGCCGGGGCGCGCTGACGGCATCGGAAGCAGCCTTGAGCTTGAAGACCCCAGCGCCACTGCGAGCGGAGCAGAAGACGCCAACGATGCATCATCATGGGATCCAAGCTGTGACTATCTCGGATCCCCAGGAACCGCCGGAACTCTCCTCCCTCCTATGGTCGTAGTGAACGAAGTTCTTTCAAGCAGTATTGCACCGGCTGTCGACGCGATCGAACTCTATAATCCCACGACAAGTGCGATCGATATCTCGAATTGGTTCCTCAGTGATTCTCGCACGATGCTTCAAAGATATCAGATCCCCTCGAACACCATTATTCCTGCCGGTGGCTACCTTGTTTTCGATGAATCTGATTTCAATAGCTCAGGGACTATCGCGGACTTTGCACTCAGCAGCACCAATGGGGATGATGTTTACCTCATACAAGCAGAGCCTGACGGCACCCTTCTCAAATTCATTGATGATGTGGAATTTGGCGCGGCGGCTCCCGGGGTTCCCTTGGCTCGAGTGCCTAACGGGACTGGGCCTCTTGTTCCCACGGTGAATCTTACCCTTGGCACATCAAATAGCACCCCGCTCTTTGGCCCAGTCCTAGTCACCGAGATTATGTATCACCATCCAAGCAATGACCCTAATCTTGAATTCATTGAAATTTGCAATAACGGAATGGCTACTGAAAATCTCGCAAATTGGACTCTCCGAGGTGGAGTTGATTTTAATTTCAACACCACGCACCAACTCGCCCCCGGAGAAGTGCTTGTTCTTGTCGGATTTGATCCCACTGATACGGGACTTGATGCCGCTTTTCGTAATGCCTACAACATTTCCAGTAGTGTCACCCTAGTCGGGCCATGGACTGATGGAAATCTCTCAAATGGCGGAGACGACTTTCGCATTCAGCGGGCCGGCTCTCCTCCAGCCGACGACCCCAGCCTTTTCCCTCAATATATTGAAGATTATATTGAGTATGATGATGACGCTCCTTGGCCCTTGACCCCAGATGGTTCCGGCGATTCACTCAATCGATTCGCAGCTACCGAATTTGGAATCTTTAACACGAGCTGGCTCGCTCAGACTCCTACTCCTGGAGACAAAAATCTCGCCTCTGACTATGAGAGTTGGGCTCAGATTTTTTTCAACGACCCTGCTTCCAGCAGTCCCGCCGCAGACCCGGATGACGATGGGTTCAGTAACCTTCTCGAATACACCTTTGGCGGAAATCCTCTCATAAACGACTCCAGTTCCATCATTCCGTTGGAGATGCAAATCAACGGCTCAACCATTGAGCTGACCTTCCAAACCAATCTATCCCGGAGTGATGTCACTCTGATTCTTGAATCATCTTCTGATCTCATCACATGGGAGACTGTCCCAAGCACCACGCTTGATACTGCAGGCTTCATCGAAACAAGAGGCGCCAACTTACCTTTTAATTCAGCAGAAAAGGAGTTCTTCCGAATTCAAGTATCACAATAAAATCAGTTCGAATAAATCTCCCCGTGGCAAATCTCCGCGTGAGCGCCGGACTTTGCTACGCAAATAAGGGGTATTATCTTCATTTGTTTGATTCTTAAATCGCCGCAAGCGACGGGGAATCAGACCCAAAGAGATTGAATTGTACAACCAAAGGGGACTGGTGAGCTGTTAGAAAAACGATGAACTCTCACTGACTCACTCGTTTTTTGCTCAGAATTAAAATTTGAGAACTCCACCGCCAGCGAGACATCTTGTCTCTCCGCGTCATGATTAACCTCTCAAAAAGAGACATTTTGACGCACTCATTTATCCCACTTTCCCGTAGTTAAAGGATTTGAAGGCTTTGGCATGGCTCCTGCCAATCAATTTGCAAAAATCCGTTGGGTGTAATTCTCAATCAACTTATTTCACATATTAGAAAGACAAAATATTATGGGTAAAATTCTCGGAATCGATCTCGGAACCACCAACTCGTGCATGTCCATCATGGAAGGCGGAGAACCTTCAGTCCTCGAAAACTCTGAAGGAGCTCGCACCACCCCCTCAGTAGTTGCTTTTGCCAAAAATGGCGAACGCCTCGTGGGGCAAGCGGCCAAACGACAAGCCGTGACAAATGCAAAAAACACGGTCTTCTCAGCCAAGCGCCTCATCGGGCGCAAGTTTGAGGAACTCACGGCCGAAGATAAGCGCGTCCCCTATGAGATCGTCAAAGCAGACAATGGTGACGCTCACATTCAGGTCGAGGTTGAAGGTGAAAAGAAGACCTTCTCCCCACAGGAAATCGCAGCCATCATTCTCGGCAAACTCAAATCAGATGCGGAAGCCAAGCTGGGTGAAACCATCACGGAAGCGGTCATCACCGTTCCCGCATACTTCAACGACTCTCAACGTAACGCCACCAAAGCGGCAGGCGAGATCGCAGGTCTCAATGTGCGCCGCATCATCAACGAGCCCACCGCAGCCTCACTCGCATACGGTCTCGATTCCAAAACTGACCAACAGGTTGCGATCTATGACCTTGGGGGCGGCACCTTTGATATTTCCGTTTTAGAAATCTCCGACGGGGTCTTCGAGGTGCTAGCAACCGACGGGGACACTCAACTCGGAGGTGATGACTGGGATAATGCGCTCATCGACCACATCGTGGCAGAATTCAAAAGCGCTGAGGGAATCGATCTCTCTGGCCAACCGGACGCGATTCAGCGAATCAAAGAGGAAGCCGAGAAAGCAAAAATCGCCCTTTCCTCCTCTCAGAACTACGACTTGAATCTTCCCTTCATTACCGCGGATCAGACAGGGCCGAAACATATTCAGCTCAGCCTCACTCGAACTAAGCTTGAGCAACTGACCGAACACCTTTTCGAACGCACGAAAAAGCCTGTCACCGAATGCTTGAAGGAAGCCGGTGTCACTTCTGGAGAACTTGATGAACTCGTTCTCGTGGGTGGGATGACCCGCATGCCCAAAGTGGTGGAAACCGCAAAGGAACTCGCCAACAAGACTCCTCACCAAGGCGTCAATCCAGATGAGGTCGTCGCCATCGGAGCCGCTATTCAAGGTGGCGTTCTTCAAGGCGACGTGAAAGACGTCCTTCTTCTCGACGTTACCCCTCTCACCCTCTCCATCGAAACGGAAGGCAGCCGAGCCACCGCCATGATCGAGCGGAACACCACCGTCCCGGTGAAAAAATCTCAGGTCTTTTCCACTGCTGCTGATAACCAGCCAGCGGTAGACATTCGGATCTGTCAGGGGGAGCGACCACTTTTCGCCGACAATAAATTACTCGGAAACTTCCAACTCTCCGGCATCGACCCCGCTCCTCGCGGCATGCCTCAGATCGAGGTCACCTTTGACATCGATGCCAACGGAATTCTCCACGTCTCGGCTAAAGATAAGAACTCCGGCAAGGAACAGAAAATCTCCATCGAAGGCTCCAGCGGTCTTTCGGAAGAAGAAATCGAAAAAGCAAAACGCGAAGCCGAAGCTCACGCCGAGGAAGACAAAAAACGCGCCGAAGCCGTCGACACCAAAAACAAGGCCGAGTCTATGGTCTACCAAGTGGAAAAACAGATCAGCGAACTCCCCGAAGAAGCACCAGCCGAACTCAAGGAGATGCTCAATGGCAAGATCGAAGCCGTGAAAGGCGCGCTCAAAGCCGATGATCTCGATCTCATCAAATCCACCACGGAAGATCTTGAACAATCTCTCGGAGAACTTGCCCAGGCCGCGCAAGCCGCCGGAGCGCAGATGCCTGACATGGGCGGAGCCGCTCCTGAAGCAGCCCCTGAAGAGGACGACGATGGCGAACCTCGCCAGGCGAAAGGAAAAGTCGTCGATGCAGAGGTCGTCGAAGACCCTAAGTAAAATAAACACATTTCAAACCGACCGAACCACTCAGAAATCCTGTGAGGTTCGGTCCTTTTTCAAAACCAAAAATAAACTACAAACATTATGGCTAGTATGAAACCACTCGGCGATCGCGTTCTCGTGAAGCGCCTCGAAGCAGAAGCAGTTAGCGCAGGCGGAATCGTCCTTCCTGACTCCGCTCAAGAAAAACCTCTTGAAGCAGCCATCGTTGCCCTCGGCACCGGCGGCAAGACAGAAGATGGGAAAGACATCGAGTTCCACGTAGCAGTTGGTGACACCGTTCTCATTTCCAAATACGGCGGAACCGATGTCAAAGTAGATGGGGAAGATCTTTTGATCCTCTCTCAGTCTGACATCCTCGGCGTTCTTCAAGACTAATCTCAATTTCAATCAAATTCTTAATTAACCAAAACTATGGCTAAACAACTCCAATTCGACGAAACCGCACGTCAAACTCTCCTTCGCGGGGTCGAAAAACTTGCTCGCGCCGTTAAGGCAACTCTCGGACCTGCTGGTCGTAACGTCATTCTCGACAAACAATTCGGTTCTCCCACCGTGACCAAAGACGGCGTCTCAGTCGCTAAGGAAATCGAACTTGAAGATCCCTATGAAAACATGGGCGCACAGCTCATTAAGGAAGTCTCATCCAAGACTTCTGACATCGCAGGTGACGGAACAACAACCGCGACCGTCCTTGCAGAAGCCATCTATAAAGAAGGTCTTCGTAACGTCACCGCCGGTGCCAACCCTATCAGCCTGCAGCGTGGCATCCTCGAAGCTTCTAAAGCAATCGTCACTCAACTTGCTGAAATCTCCAAGGAAGTCTCAGACTCCAAAGAAATCGCTCAAGTCGCGACTGTTTCTGCAAACTGGGATCAGGAAATCGGCGGCATCATCGCCGAAGCCATGGACAAGGTTGGCAAAGACGGCACTATCACGGTGGAAGAAGCTAAAGGCATCGAAACTACTCTCGACGTTGTTGAGGGAATGCAGTTCGACAAGGGATACCTCTCTCCTTACTTCGTGACCGATCCAGACACCATGGATTGTAACCTCGAAGGCGCTTACATCCTCATCCACGAGAAGAAGATTTCTAACCTCAAGGACCTCCTCCCAGTGCTCGAGAAGATTGCCAAGACTGGCAAGCCTCTCCTCATCATCGCGGAAGACGTCGAAGGAGAAGCACTCGCTGCTCTCGTCGTGAACAAGCTTCGTGGAACTCTCAACATCGCAGCTGTGAAAGCTCCTGGCTTCGGAGATCGTCGTAAGGCGATGCTCGAAGACATCGCAGTCCTCACCGGTGGTCGTTGCATCACTGAGGACCTCGGCATCAAGCTTGAGAACATCGAAGTCGAAGACCTTGGTGAAGCCAAGCGCGTCACCATCGGAAAAGAAGAGACCGTCATCGTTGAAGGTGCTGGTGGTTCTGAGGCCATCTCTGGTCGCGTAAACCAGATCCGTAAGCAAATCGCGGACACCACTTCTGACTACGATCGTGAGAAGCTTCAAGAGCGTCTTGCTAAGCTTGCAGGCGGTGTTGCTGTCATCAATGTCGGTGCTGCAACCGAGTCTGAAATGAAGGAGAAGAAGGCTCGCGTTGAAGACGCCCTTCACGCCACCCGCGCCGCTGTCGAAGAAGGCATCGTCCCAGGAGGTGGAACCGCTCTCATCCGCGCGACTTCTCAAATCGGTGATCTCGGTCTTTCTGGAGACGAAGCCACTGGTGCAAGCATCATCATTTCTGCCATTGAGGCACCCCTCCGTCAGCTCTCTGCTAATGCAGGTCTTGAAGGTGCACTCATCGTCGAGAAAGTGAAGAACGCATCCGGAAACGAAGGTTACAACGTCGCTACTGGCGAGTATGTCGACTTGATCGAGGCTGGAGTCGTTGACCCAACGAAAGTCACTCGTTCTGCGCTTCAGAACGCAGCTTCCATCTCCGGACTGATGCTCACCACCGAGTGTCTCATCACTGACATCCCTGAGCCGGAAGCAGCCGACACAGGTCATAGTCATGACCACGGCGGCATGGGTGGCATGATGTAAATCGTCGCTCTTCCTAAAAACTTCAAAAGCCGAACGGGAAACCGTTCGGCTTTTTTAT
>CALGLJ010000119.1 GCA_937930235.1 uncultured Verrucomicrobiales bacterium
TTGGCAGTGGCAAAGATCGTGGACGGAAAGTTGGTGAGCAAGGTTTGTTGAATCACGTTGATAGACTGTAAGCGAACCAGCTTTCTGTCTTTTTTTTCAGGCCATTTTCTAACGAAATCTGGCTTAAGCTCGCGCCATTCATGCCAGACATAGTTTGAGTCATCTTTGACCCTGTCGACCATCAGACTTACCGTCTACCCGATTCTGCCTGTTAGTTTTTTAATCCGAGTATCGCTCTATCGCATCAAAGATTTGATCGAGATCTTTTTGTCGCTCTCGGTCTGGTTTCAGTTCACCGAACTTCTTCTCGGCCTTCAACCCTAGCTTCGATTCAATGCGTTCGATCGTGACATCATCAACGTGCCTACTGCATGAAAGGGTCTGATCACCCTCGTCGCAGAATCCATGAAACCAGAAAAGACCACAATCAGCCGAATAGCCTTTGATGTGAGCGATACTCCTCTCGTTCATTCCGTCTCGTTGTACCATTCGTTTTAGTGCTGTGAGCGTCGAATCGCAGAGTCTGAGGTGGAATATTGTTGGGCATGGGCTGAGTGTATCTGGGATCAGATGTGTCTGATAGCTGGAACGCATTTGCCAGAACCGGAATCGCTGTAGTAGAGATGGTCGTATCGATTCGATGAAGAGATTGGTCTCGTCGTTACAAAAGACCTCCAGTGCATCAATCAGTGCGAGGCGGTCATCGACAGGACTCAGATCCCAGTGATATGTACCGTAGAAGTGATTGGCCATTTTCTTAGCAGAAGGTTTGTGGTGCTAGCACCATGCCAGCAAACATCCGAATTGCATCCGTAGTAGTTAAACCTAACTCTGCGAAGATTTTCTCCGCATCATCTTTTAAACGAGGGTCAACTCTAGCCCTGACAGCTGCTTCGCTCATAAAGAAGTTGTAGTACGAAATGGTTACAAGTCACTATTTTTTATGGAATGTGAAATGAAAGCTGCGCTTCAGCATGATGATGAGCAATTTCCAATACGAAAAACTCAGCTCCCTTACCTCATTTTATCCACACAAACTTCATGAGCGGCGTGGCGCCGGCTTTTCAGTTGAGTTCGCTATTTTGATTTCTCTTCGAAATTTTAAGCAAAGGCATATTTTAAGGCTGATGATTCTCACCCCATGTATCTGCATTGGTTTTATGGTGGAGGAGTGAGGAGAATTAAGGCGCAGAAACCGTCATTGCTCCCTCGCTTACCTCAATTCAAATCCGGCAACGCACCAAGATCTGACAAATGTGATGCCATACCGATCCAGCTAAAACGTAGGCCGTTTTTGCGAGCGCAGCCTCTATTTGATAAGGCGAGTTTTTGGGAATTGGGCATACCAGCCGAACCAGAAAGACTGGTGCGAGGGGTAACGGGGGAGTTTTGAATTCGAGTTGACCAAAGCATCTTCGCGAAGGGTCCATTGTTTTCCGGTTTGGTCCGTTGCGGTATCTCGGCCATTCCAAGAACGAATTGTTTGCCCCGATGTCTGATAGACACGGCTTTCTCCACCTTGGGTCGTTAAGATGACGACGGAGTCTCCTCCTACTTTGAGGTGATAAATGGGGGTGTTTCTCAAAAATTTCGTGTCGATTGCTACGGCGGTTTTTGGATCTTCGGTGCGGAGGGCGACAACTTCTCTCTTATTGGGGAGGCGAGTGTCTTGCTGGGGAGTCTCAAACATGAGGCGATGATCTGCGAAATAGTCCTGATAGGCGACGCCCTCGCCATAGTCCCGATGGTGGCCGGTCTTGAGCGAGAGCACGGTGGTGTCGGGGTGGCGTTTGAGCCACTCACCCCAGGTTGTGGTGACTACGCTGCGACGCTTTAAGGCGATCTTCTTGCCTACCAGAGGGCCGATGACGGGCTTCCCATGAAGAGTGCTCCAGAGGGATGAGGTGGCGCGGTCATACATGAGTTTGTTTGAACGATAGAGAAATCCACTGGTGCCGAGTTGGTGATTTGTTCCTTTATGATGTGTTTCGTACAGAACCACGGTGCCACAAAGCGTTCAGTAAACTCCAGCTAAGGGGATTCCCTGGATGGTATCGACGAACATCTCATGCCATGCCAAAATCCGCTTAGGATAAGCGCGTGCTTCCCCATTGACTTCGATGCCAAATACGATGTTTCCCGGAGAAAGATAAGTGGCTTCTGACGGTGAAATCATTTGAGGCTTTCGCAAGGGGGGGATGCCATCTTGGACAACTCCGCCCCAGCGGACTTCATCGAGGCGAATAGTCGCCGGCCGGTCATTATGAAAATACTTGGCAAAGCGAGGGTCGATCCGGCGGTAGAGTCGAGATTTGAATTCAGGGTAATTTTTCAGGGGCTGATAGTTCTGTTTCCACAGCCATTGTCGCCACTGATCGCGATCTTCTCCTAATTTTTGTCCACTTGCTCTTTTGAGAGTTGTTAGCAAGTCGTGAGACAGTTGGTGGTTTCTGGAAAAACGGTCGACCTCTAGAATCAGGGGAGTGTGATTGATCTTCCAGCGGTCAATGAGTGAACCCCTGAGTTCTTGGTTGAGAATTTGGGGATCTTTAAAAATCTCAAGATAGACTTGATGGATGGAGTCATGCTCACCTGCAGAAGTTTTCGTAGAACATCCGAGGCTCAATCCTAAGCTCACGAAGCCAATCGTCTTGAGGAGTTTCATTCTCCTGAGAGGGCGTGCTTGGGAATTGATTCCGCAAAATCCTCATCATTCGTGGTGAGAGAGTCCGGGTTGTTGTTTTATGAAGGTGCGGTTTATCTCTCACGTGGTAAGCTTCCGGTCACGGCGGCTTCGCTGCCAAATACGGGGCTCAGCTCGGTCTCTTGAAATCCTGTATTGATGCTCCCGCGGTATGCTTTTTTTCCGTAGCCCCCATCATTCATATGAGCTCTGATGAATACGATTTGATCTGCGCTGATCTTCACTGGCCCTCCGGAGCGGGTGAATGGTTGTTCGTTTTCATGAGGGTGACCCAAGACTCGACGGTAGAGCAGCTCTCCTTGTTCATTGAGCACTTCCCACCAATCGGCATAGCGATTCCAGCCGTCTTCATCGCTGAGGATGCTGACCGAAAATTGATAGGCTTGAGGGGATCCCGAGTGTGACACTGCGGCGATGCTGGGCTGAATAATGGCAGCGATGGGCTCGGCGCGATAGAAGAGGTTCTGGCGCTTGGTGGTCGCGTTATCTCGGAGTGACATGGATGCGGTATTTGCGGTCACCGATGCGAGCGAGAGCCAACGTTTCAGATCTTTGGAAACCGAAAGGCGGTAGTGCTTGCCTTCTTCACCGGCGAATTTTAGCGCCACTTTCCCTCCTGTGATGGATTCTACGGAGACATTGGTTTGCGGTGCGGCTTTCACTTGCCATTGCTTGAGGAACTCCGTGACCGCTTCCCAGTAAGCGGCTTGATTCGCGACTCCGGCATTGAGGGTTGAGGATCCATGAACTCCTCCGGACTCGGGGAGAAAATACGTTTTTGCGCTCGATGGGATGGCGTCGAAGATAGGACGGGAGGCAGATCTCTCATTTGCGGCGCTAGTGATAAATGTGGGTCCATTGACTTGAGTGGCTGCCGTCCGCACTGGATTACCCGCACCGAGATATTCACCGGGTGAAAAGGAAAGCACTCCATCTGCGAGCGCAGGTTGTTCTCCAATGAGTTTGAGTACGAGAACCGAGCTGTATGAGCTGCCCCATATAATGACGGGACCGGAAGCGTAGCTTTCTTTGGCTTTCGCAATCGCTGCTTCTAAATCTGGGATCGCATCGAGAAAGCTGGCATTACCGGACACTCTTCCGGCCGTTTCATTCACCACTCCATTTCTGCTGTTCCCCGAGCGTTGATCGATTGCGAGACAGTTGAAGCCGAGTTCGCCTAAGCGGGGGGCGATTTCACGATATTCGCCTCGACTGGATCCTGCTTGGTGAAAGAGCAAAATCATGGGAGTCGTGAGAGCATCATTCACACGGTAAAGATCTGCGGTGATTTCCACCCCATCTGCGGCGGGAAAGGTAATTTTTTTAAACTGGGCTAAGGCCGGCGCAGCAAGTGCAAAGAGAAGGGTAAGAAATTTCATCAGGTGTGTTATGAGATATATTGTGCGCACTTTATTCTTAAAAAATCTAAACATCGATTTAAATCATTCAATCAGTTCATTTTCAGTGAGTTTTCTCCAAGAAAGGTGGTTTGAAATATCCTTGATTTACAGAAAATGCTTTATATTTCAAAACATTTAATAATAATTAATAAAATCTATTATAAGTCTGATGAGTCGTCCACCAGCTCCGCAAAAAAATTCGATCTCTCGAAGTCGTGCTTTTGGCAAAGATTCCAAGAAGACCCCTCCGCCTCCGGTGTGCACCATTCCTCTCCCGGCTGCGAATCCGAAATCATCAGGCGCTCCTCGGACGATCACGACGAAATCAGAGCTGCGGAAATTTGCGGCTACGACACAGGCTCCCGCAAGATTGAGGCAGAAAAGAGCGGGCTATCCTCGGCGATCTGGCACTTTGATGTCTTGGCTCTTCCTGATCATCATCGCGGCGATGGTGTTGGCACTATTCATTTATCTCCCGCTCATTTTGCCTCTTTTGAATCCTTGAGGGAGCTTGTTTTAAGGGAGCTTATTCAGAGCGGAGGAGCCCGGAATTCTTCTATTTTTCACTCAAGCTTCACTCAGCCTCCACAAATGGAAGTTATGAATAGCCTTCGTCATGAAGACTATCTCAACGACTCAATTTAACATCCTCCTCGCAGAACACTCAGGCATGTGCTTCGGGGTCCGCCAAGCAATCACCGCGACTGAAAAATTATTGGCCCGTGAGCCTGCGACCATTCTCGGTGAGCTTGCTCATAATCCGAAAGTGAAATCCCGCTTGGCTCAGCAAGGCGCTCGCTCCGGCGAGTTGTCGGGAACCACTGCTTCCACAAATAAAGTCGTCATTACTGCTCATGGGGCCTCTGATCGTGATCGCGCCACTTGGAAAGAAGCGGGCTATCAAATAATGGATACGACATGCCCTCTGGTGCGAGTCGCTCATCGGAAGCTGGCTTCCCTCGTGGCCGAGGGCTATTTTCCTGTGATCATTGGGAAAGCGGGGCATATTGAGGTGCGTGGTTTGATGGGGGATTTCCCTGGAGCGCAGGTGGTTTTGAGCGCGGAGGATATTCGAAATATCCCCAACAAGAAACGTATCGGGATCATTTCGCAGACGACACAGCCGATCACCAAGGTGCGTCAACTGGTCGAAGAAATCAGAACCCAACGGCCAGAGTCCCACGTGATGTTCCAAGATACCGTCTGCCAGCCGACAAAAGATCGCCAGCGAGCTCTGGATGAATTGTGCCGAGCTTCAGACGTAGTCATCGCGATTGGGGGGAAGAATTCTAATAACACCAAGCAACTTGCGGGGACTGCCCGCACTCATGGCTGTGCCGCATATCACATCGAAGGCGCTCATGAGCTCCAGCAAAGTTGGTTCCAAGGGGTCGGGGTTGTCGGAGTGACAGCCGGGACTTCCACTTTGGATGAATGTGTCGATACTGTCATTGCGAGGCTCAAGGAGATGGCATGCGCGTTGGCGACTGAGGGAGGGCATCAGCGTTCCTGCTGGTCGGATGTTTCTTCAAAGAAAGCGACCGTCCAGCAGTGAGTGTTCAGAGTGGACCAATTGCAGGGAGACATCGCCTCTGGTGGCTCCCCTCGTCAATGGTCGAATCAAAGCGAATAAGTCTTGTTTTTTTTGGATTTTCGGGGTAAGGCCCTGCCAACAACTTCTGACTTTAGTAAGGAGTGGGTTTCATAACCCGCTCTTTGTTGTCTCAGGAACCCACATTTTTTAGAATGACTACCGATATCGTCGCCCTCATTGAGTTCTACGAAAAGGAAAAAGCAATCGACCGCGAGCTCGTGGTGGAGGCGCTGGAGTATGCCTTTTGTTCCGCTTATCGTAAAATGGTCCCTGGAGCCGAAGCAATCGAGACTCTGAAGGCGGTAATTGATGAAAAGCGGGGCGACACTCGTATTTTTGCCAGTCTCGAAGTCGTAGCGGATGATGATTACGTTGATAAATTCAACGAAGTGCCGGTAGCGGTTGCTCAGAAAAAAGAAGCGGGCGCAGGAATTGGAGATCGAGTTGATTTCGATGTCACTCCTAAGAATTTTGGCCGCATCGCGGTTCAGACGGCGAAGCAGACCATGATGCAGCGTCTGCGTCAGGCGGAGAAAGAGAAAATTTACGACGAATTTAAAGATCGCGCTGGTGATATTGTCAGCGGATCAGTGCGTCGCTTTGAGAAGAGCGATGTCATGGTCGATCTTGGGAAATTTGAAGCTCGGATGCCTTCGAAAGAACGCGTCAGCACCGAAGATTACAACGTGGGTGATCGTATTCGCTGTTATGTAGTCTCAGTTGATAATGAGGGTCGCGGGCCGGAGATCATTCTTTCTCGGAGCCATCCTAACTTTGTCCGCCGTCTTTTCGAATCCGAAGTGGCAGAGATCTCAGATCGTACGGTCGAGCTACGTGCGGTGGCGCGCGAAGCTGGATATCGTACTAAGGTCGCGGTCTGGAGCCACGATGATAAAGTCGACCCTGTCGGCGCATGCGTTGGTCTACGTGGGGCACGAGTGAAGAACATCGTGCGGGAACTCAATAACGAGAAAGTGGATATTATCCGCTGGAATGAAGACGTGCAGGAATTTGTTTCCGATGCTCTCAAGCCGGCGATCATTCGGAGCTTCGATATGGATAAAGAGGCGAAGGTGGTCAACGTGACCGTCGATGAAGAAGATCTCTCAAAAGCCATCGGGCGCCGAGGTCAGAATGCTCGCCTGACTTCTAAGCTCGTCGGATATGATGTGCAGGTGCGTAAAGACGAGTCTCAACATGAGCAATTCGAAGCACGCGTGGAAGATGCTGCGTTAGGATTAGGAGAGCAACTTGGCCTCGAACCTCAACTGGCAGATAAGCTCTTCCGCGCCGGAGGAGTCACCATTGAGATGGTCACACAAATGCCTGCTGAGTATATCGCAGGTGCGCTCGAAATCGACTTGGACAAAGCTCAGGCGCTTCTGGAAACCGCGAATCAAGGTGGTCTTCCTGCAGGTGAGCAGACGTCACCATCTCAACCAGACTCCGCACCGGCGGCTAAGGTAAGCGAGGAAGCTCCTGAGAACGCACCGTCAGAAGAAGGTTAAATATTTTTCAAACATCGACCCCGCTGAGTTCTCTTTGAACTTCAGCACATAGAATAGCAACGGCACATGGCTGATAAAAAAAATAAAAAAGACGAAGAAGAGGTTCTTGATCTCCTGAGTGAGAAAAAGAAACCCTCTCGTCGTGAGCGGCAACGCGCTGAAGCGGCTAAGGTGAAAACCGTTGATGATCATAAGAAGGAGGCCCTTGACCTCGGGATCGATGATGATAAGCCAAAACGCAAAAGCGTCCGAAAGACTGAAAAATCGGGCAAAAAAGTCCTCCCATCGATTTCTAATAAGTTAGACCAAAAGGAAGATCCTGACTTTATCAAACCGCCGGAAGAGGCTCCCCCCGAAGAGAAAGACGTTCCCACCCCAGCTCCTGCCGAAGATGAAAGTAGCGCGGAAGGAAACTACATCAGCATTAAGCCGCCCATCATTGTCGGCACTCTTGCTGAGAAAATGGGACTGAAGCCCTTCGAGATCATGGCGGATCTTGTTGCGCTCGAAATTTTTGTGGCTCCCACGCAAGCCATCGAACCCGAAATCGCAGAGAAAGTCTGTGAAGCGCATGGTTTTGTCTTTGCGCGTGAAAAGCGGGAGAAAGGTGGCGGCGTTCATAAGGAGGAAGAAGTGATTTCTGAACCCGAGCCCGAACCGGAATCTCCCGAAGACCAAATGGAATATCGGGCTCCCATCATTACCTTCATGGGGCACGTGGATCACGGTAAAACTTCGCTTTTGGATTACATCCGTAAAGCACGCGTGGCTTCTGGAGAAGCGGGTGGCATTACCCAGCATGTAGGCGCCTATCGTGTGGATCACGAGGGAAAACCAATCACCTTTATTGACACTCCTGGTCACTCAATCTTTACCGAAATGCGTGCTCGGGGAGCTGATGTCACCGATATCGTGGTGCTCGTAGTCGCGGCTGATGATGGCATCATGCCCCAGACTATTGAGGCTTTGAATCACGCGAAAGCAGCTAAGAAAACCATCATCGTAGCGATCAATAAATGTGATTTACCTGCCGCAGATCCCATGCGGGTCGCCACGCAGCTGATGGAACATGAACTCGTTCCCAGCTCACTTGGTGGAGATGTGGAAACGGTCGAAGTTTCCGCAGCCACCGGAAAAGGAATTGATGAGCTGCTTGATCTCATGGCTCTTCAGGCAGAGGTTCTGGAGCTGAAGGCAAATCCAAAAGCAAATGCTCGGGCCGCCGTGATCGAGGCGAGTCTGAAACCCAGCCGTGGCGCGACTGCGACGGTGATCGTTGAAAGCGGGACCATCAAAGTGGGAGATCCTTTCATCTGTGGACCATTCTCTGGTAAAGTGAAGTCACTCATTGACGATCTGGGGGACAATCTTAAAGAAGCGGGACCGGCCATGCCCGTGGAGGTGCTTGGATTCTCAGAACTTCCGCATGTCGGGGACTCCTTGGTGCAGATGGAGAACGAACGCGCAGCGAAAAAGCTCAGTGATGAGCGCCAAAAGGAACGCCGTCAACAGCGTCTTGTGCAGCCGAAGAAGAGCCGTCTCGAAGACATGCTCGCGGCGGTGAAAGGGGGGCAGAAAGCACAACTGAAAATCATTTTACGCACTGATGTGCAGGGATCTGCTGAAGCCATTCAGAAGGCCATTAACGAAATCGAATCTGAAAAAGTCGAGGCAATCTTCCTCGCTGCTGGTGCTGGTGCAATTACCGAATCAGACATTCTGCTGGCGAGTTCATCTGATGCCGTGGTGCTTGGATTCAACGTCAAAGTAGAAGGCAAGGCCGTGAAGGCCGCGAAGAAAGAAGGAGTGCAAGTGAAGCTCTTCTCCATCGTTTACGAGCTGATCGATCAAGTGCGTGATTCCATGCTGGGTCTCCTCGATCCTGAAGTTCGCGAAACGGTTCTGGGCCGCGCGGATGTGAAGCAAGTCTTCCGAGTCAATAAAGGCAAAGCCGCTGGGTGTGTCATCAAATCAGGGAAAGTGACGCGCAAAGCGCATGCACGAGTCCTGCGAGGGAAGCAGCCGGTCTTTGATGGAAAAATGTCCACTCTCCGCCGCCACGCCGAAGAGGTGGAAGAGGTCAAGCAGGGCATCGAGTGCGGAATTCGTCTCGGCTCATTCGATGATTACGAAGAAGGAGACATCATCGAGTGCTACGTACTCGAGAAAATCCAACAAAGCCTTTAATGTCCAAACGTCTCGACAGAGTGAATGAGCTCATGCGCCGAGAAATCAGCGCCGTCATTCAGCGTGAATTTGAGTGGAATGGCTCGTTAGTCACCATCAGCGCCGTCGATGTAACGCAAGACCTTAAGGAGGCTAAAGTCTTTGTCAGCATTCTTGGCGGGTCCAAAAAAGACGTCTTGGAAAAACTCAATCACAAGCATGGATATATCCAAGGGCGCGTTTCTAGGCGCGTGGTCTTAAAAAACACTCCTGTCCTAACCTTCCGCATTGATAATTCCGCCGAACGTGGGGTTGAAGTTGTCAATCTCCTTGATGAGGTTGCGAAGCTGCCCACCGCTCCGCCAGAGTCAGAACTTGAGGAATGAATGATAGGCTCGAAACCTTTCAGCAAAGCGAAAAGAAAACTTTCTCAAAACAGGAGTTTGACAGAGGGACCTGAAATTTATTTAAATCGTGAAAAGAGCGGTTGATAGAAACCTTCTGACATCTTAAAATCCTGATCACAATTATATTATGAGCGACGAAAACCAGCCGAAAAAACCACCGGCTCCAATGAAGCGCACTTCTGCAGTGCCGATTAAGAAGGAGACCGTTCGTGTGTCATTGAAAGCCGATCCTCAAACCCCTCGCTCACCGGCTCCTCCTCCGCCCATGACAACTTCGGCAGCCCCTCCGGGAACGACCACGGCTGCGGCCCCGACTGTGCCAGTAGCAGGTGGAGCAACGCCCACACCGGCTCCGGCTCCTACCGTGCCCTTAAAAACGGCCCCGGTTGCCCCACCCGCTGCAGCAGCTGCTGCGCCGGCCCCGACCATCGCTTTACGCACCCCTGGTGCACCTTCAGGCCCACCCGCGATCTCTGCCCCGATTGTTTCTGATAGTGGCTCGGTCGCGCCAGCTCCGGCTCCTCCATCAGGCGGACCGGCTACCGTTCCTCTCACGACGACCGCTCCTCCTGCCACGGCTCCCGCCTTACCTGATAGTGGAGCGACACAGGCTCTCCCACAGGCTACCGTCAATCTTCAGAGCACTCAGCAACTCGGAGTTCCAACTGCCCCGACTGCTGCTGGCTCGACGACCTTCGGGACGATGGCGGTGGATGAGGAAGAAGAAGCGAGTGATACCATCCCAACGGTCTTATCCATTCTCGCCTTTGTCCTTTCTCTGGCTGCTCTTGCCGTCGCTCTGATGACTTGGACTCAGAAATACGAAATTGGCGATCTCTTTTAATCCTCTCAATTGATTATCCTATTATGCCTCTCGCGATTATCCTCTTTGTCCTTGGGACCACTCTTGCCGTGATTCAGTATCTGGCAAACAACCTCCCTTCTTAAGGCAGAATTTTTAAGAGAACCTTTTTAATGAAAGGTATCTGAAGTTCCAAGGGTGGCTCTTGACGCCACCCTTTTTGTGTACATATTTGGCTCATGGCATTAACGATTACCGAAGAGAATTTTGATCAAGAAGTTCTCAATTCCGACGTTCCCGTCCTTGTTGATTTTTGGGCTGAGTGGTGTGGTCCTTGTAAAATGATCTCCCCGCTCGTCGACGCAGTTGCACAAGAGCTCAATGATGCCGCCAAAGTCGGCAAATGTAATCTCGATGATGGCCAAGCGCTCGCAGCCAAGTATAGCATTCGCTCGATTCCAACCTTACTGTTTTTTAAAGATGGTGAAGTGAAACATCAGATCGTCGGAGCGCAGGTCACTCAGGCTCAAATCTCAGATAAACTCAAAGAACTCGCATAACGAATTCGTTCTTCGAGAACACCAAAAAAGGCGGGCAAAATGTCCGCCTTTTTTTATCTGAATCTGAAGAGAGAATTTACCACTTTTTACCGTAAGCGGAGTTTTCAACTCCTTGACCTAAGCGCTGAAAATCGCGCCCCATCCCAACAAAAGTGTTGCAGGAAGACAGGAAGAAAGCAGCTCCAGCGCTCAGGGCGAGGTAGAGAGTAAGGCGTTTGTTCATGGCGGTAAATAATCATTAAAACTTAATAAATACAAGAGCTAAATTTCCAGCATTAACGGGAAATGACCAGCTGATCAGCTCCAAAATATGTTCAATAAATCATAGATTTCATCGTAATTTCTCATCAGGAGACTAAGGTGTGGGAGCACAATGAATGAGAGTGATCTTTCTGTCATCGAGATGAGTTTATCGTCTCTGCGACAGCGGATTCGCCGGGTGCAATTTGTTCGTGGTTTCACGCTGACGCTCACTGCCATTTTCGGTGGATTGTTGCTTGCGATGAGCCTTGATTTTTTCGTGGGAGCGCCAAGCGAGAGAATCCGCTGGATCATACGAATCGTATGGCTCGGCGGGATTGCCATAGTGGCTGGATTATATTTGATCCGGCCTCTGAGCCGTAAAATCTCGCTGATGCAGATCGCCCGCTGGTTGGAGATTCGCCACCCTGAAGTGGAAGAACGCATCAGTAGCGCATTACAATGTGCTCGCAACCCAGATGGAGTTTCGCCCGATCTTGTCATGGATCTCTGTTCTTCGGCAGCCATGGATGTTCAAAATTTTCATCCTGTCAAAGAAATCAAAGGGAAGAGCGCACGTCGTTCCCTGAATGTGTGTTTAACCTTACTCAGTAGTTTGATCCTCCTGCTTGCTCTTTGGCCCGGACAAGTAGGGCGGCTTTTTTTACGAACGGTTTCGCCATTTTCCACTTTGGGGAATGCGGGAGCAGTGCAATTCAAAATTGAACCTGGTGATTTTGAAATGCTGGAAGGGGAGGATCAAATACTCACCTTCCAATACCAGGGAGATCTCAATGAACCTTTCCGCTTTGTTACCGAATTCGCAGAAGAAACCCTTTCCCCAATCAGGCAGGAGGGAGAATGGCACGAGTTTCAGTATCATCTTAGACAAGCGAGTCGCAGTTTTCGCTATCATGCTCGGATTGGAAACGCTGAGAGCGATCACTATCAACTGAGGGTGATACCGAAACCTCGTTTGCAAGATATTCGAGTGAAATATCTCTATCCACAATACACCTCACTCGCTCCTCGGGAGGCCGAGCTGGGGGCTGGTCTCAAAGCCTTGATCGGAACGAGAGTGACCTTAAAAGGCGCGCTCAATACCCCAATCGAGAATGCGATCCTTGATGATGGAAGGGAGACTAAAGCACTGAAAATTCAACCCACTCATCAGGGAGGTGAGGTCACTTGGTCTTGGGTTTTGGAACCGGAAGAACCTTTCGTGATGCGGGTGCTTCTGAAGCACCGCTTAGCGGCCGAGCATGAAGCGGTGTCATTCCCCGTGGAAGCGACCAAAGATCTTCTTCCCGTGATTACCCTGAAATCACCAAGTCGAAGTCAGATAAAAATGTCGCCAGATGATGTCATTCCCTTGGATTACTTTGTGGAGGATGATTTTGGCCTTTCGCTTATTGAGCTAGAGTTCGAAGGGAGGCCGGAGCTCACAAAAGAAATGTCCCTGCCCACGCAGGAGCAAAGCGATACCGCTCTGCGCTGGCACGGATTGAATTCATTTTCTCCAATTGATGATGTTCCAGCGCTAGGTGAAAGTAAGAAATTTCGCTTTCGTCTGAAAGCTTCTGATAATCGCCCCAAAGACCTTGGGGGACCAGGGGTGGGATTTTCTCAATGGATCGAAGTCATCTTTGATGAAAATGCGCATTCTCTCGTACGACAAAATTTGAAAGAAGAACAAAACAGTTTAAGAGAAGCTCTCGCACAAGCACGACAGGATATTAAAAAAGCTCAAAATGAGATGCTTCATGTCCGTTCTGCCCTAAAAAAAGAAACTTTGCCCCAGAAGAAGCAGGAAGCACTCGCACGAGGGCGTCAAGGTTTGGCGGAAGGAGAGAAACGTCTCAATGAACTGGCCGAGAGGATGCAGAAAACAGTGCAGGCACACCGGAGTGAGTCCGTAGCGGAAGTTGGGGAGCGTCTCAATCAATCACGTCGGCAGTTGGAAGATGCGCCGCTGCAAGATACAGGAAAATTACGCCAAGAGAAGTTAGATGCGGCCGTAGATTCCAGTAGGCAAGCTCTGGCGATGATTCAAAAAATTGCAGATCAAGTGAATCAGGATGATCATAAGCTTCATCGTCTCGCGCAGTTGGAAGAGTTAAGCCAGCGGCAAGCGCAGTTGGCTCGTGAAAATGCCGCCGAAAAAAATTGGCAGAATAGACAAAAACAAGTGTATGAAAAAATTCGTCAAACGATTCGCCAATCGCCGCAAGCCGCCGCGGCTACCTTAGAGCGAGAGGCCAATCGTTCCTCAGATTTGGCAAAAGAGGGTGCATCACTTTTGCAAGCTCAAGAGCGCATGCGAGGGGGAGAAATGACTTCCAAAAATTTGCGGGATCAATTTCAGGCGCATCAAAGTGCGCTCATGGAAACGGTGAAAGAGCAATTGCTTCAGGCGCGCAAAGAGCAGGACCAACGTGCCAATGAGCTTGCTGATGCGTTTGCGAAAGCAAAGGAGGCGACCTCAGAATTGACTTCTGAGAAGGCAGCGAGATCTGCGGCGAGTTTGGCGAAAGCAAACGCAGATGAAGCTCTCTTGGAACGGCAACAAGATATCGAAAAAGGACTGCGCGCGCTAGAGAATGATGATCTCGATCAAGCTCGCTCTCATTTACAGCGTGCGCATGCAAATGATCTTTCAAACTTTGCAAATAAGGTGAAAAAATCACCCCAACTGCAAGGGCGCGGCGAAGAAATACAACGTGCGATCAAAGAAAGCTTACAAGCCTCTCGCAAGGCTCAGGAAAAAAAAGATCAAGAAGCCTTCCAGTCTCTGCAAGCAAGTTCTCATGCGCTGAAGCAGGCATCTCAGCAAGCAAAGGAAAGGGCCGCCGACTTCGAAGCTCAACAAGCAGCAAGTCGCGAGCTATCTCTGCCAGGAGAGATCATGTCGAAAGCTTTTGAACACAGTGCCTCTGCCTCGACCGCCAGCAATGAACAACAAGCTCAAGCAAGTGCAGTGAAAGCGGCTAAAGCCCTGCGAAGGGCGGTGAAGAAGACTCGGCAAGCGATGTCGCAAAATAAAGATGCAAATGATCCAGAACTCATGCCCGCAGGACAAGCTCCCTCAGAGAATGATCTCAGCGAACGTCCTGGAGAAAGAGGCTCTGATGCGGAAGAGATGATGGTTCAAAAAGAAGGGGCGAATCAAGGAGTCCCTCCGCAGTTAGCAAAACTGGGAATCAGCTCTCAGGATTGGGAGAAAATTAAATCGCAACTGAATTCGGGAGGAAGCCTTTCCCAAGAGGCGGTTTTCTCTGACGATTATCGTTCTTTAATCCAAAAATATTTCCAAGAATTAGCGAAAGAAGAATGAAGCTAAACCAGATGAGCATAAGCATGAACACGGCATTACTTGGAATGCTGTTTGTCCTTCTTTCTGCTCTCATGGGCAACGCGCAATCTATCGCGCCATCTACGGTCTTTTCAAAATGGAAGGAACAGGTCGATCCTGCAGTTGAACGCGCGCTCAATTATTTAGTGAAAGTGCAAAATGATGATGGAAGCTTTCCCGAGCAGTATGGCACTTCATCTGGGATCCCTGCTCTTGCAGGAATGGCCTTCCTGTCACGGGGGCATCTCCCGACCGAGGGAGCTTATGCTCGTCCTCTGAATCAGATTATTGATTACATTCTCGCTCGCCAAACTCGCCAAGGGGTTTACTCCGCCGGGCACGGAGGGGTCGGGCCGATGTATGCGCATAATATTGCGACCCTCTTCCTTTCTGAGGTTTCTGGCATGGTAGATCCCGAGCGCCAAAAGCTCATTCATGAAAGCCTCGCAAAAGCATTGAATTTGATTCTGCGGGCTCAGGCGGTGAAGAAATCAGAACGCCATCAAGGAGGGTGGCGCTATCACCCGAACTCGAAAGATTCTGATACGTCATGCAGTGGTTGGGCATTAATGGCTTTGCGCTCTGCTAAGCTCAACGGCGCAGCGATTCCGAATCAAGCGATCGAAGACGCGGTGGCGTATTTGTATAAAAATTATGACCGAAAAGAAGGGCACTTTGGATATTCGAAAGTCGGAGCACATAAAGAATCTCTCACTGGAATGGGGCTGTTATGCTTGGAGCTTTGTGGGCAGCATGGTCGACCAGAGACAATCAAGGCGGCAGATTTTGTTCTCGCTAACTATCGGGCGTTGGAAACGGATAAGTTTGAATTTTACGGAAACTACTACAATGCCCAAGCCATGTTTCAAATGGGAGGGAAATACTGGGCGACGTATGCTGACTGGATGTATCAGCGCTACCTTAAACTACAGAAAGAGAATGGGTCCTGGTATTCCAAGGAGGCTGGTCATGTCTACGGCACCTGTATCATGACCTTGGCTTTTACGGTGCCGTATCGCCAGCTTCCGATTTATCAGCGCGATGAAACGGTGGATGAGGAGTGACCTACACCTACTCAAGAATATTTCTCATGCCACTTTTTATAGACGAGGGGGGAGATTTCAGAAGGCTTAATCTCTGAGCGTCCTCCCCAAAATACGTTGGTGTAGCTGACCTCAATTCCTTTTTCAGCAAGATGTTGATCGATGGCTGCTTTGTGTTCGAGAACTCTAGGTTTTTCCGTACCATGCATGACGCCCATGATGTTGACGTTGCCAAACTGCGGTCCCCCTTCTCGCCAGTATGCGTGAGTCATGCAGTGGTGACGGCCGACTTCGCTGCCGGCTTCCATTTCTTTTCCTTTTGGAACAGCCCAGTGGAAGAGGCCATTAAAGCGGGTAACCCGCTTACCCGTATCAGAGGGCTTCACGTGTTCGAGGAAGGTTGAAAAACGTCCAATGACTTTTTTGGCATTTAAGGCCTCCGCTACTTCATAGAAGCGTTCGAGGCTGACGCCTGCGCTTTTTGCCCGAGCGTCCCAGCAGTTGCGAATGATTTCGTGAGGTTCGAGTTCTTCCTTGAGGGAGAGAAGAATGGTCCATTCTTCGTCGGTGAGATCCACCACGGTGGTCGTCATCATGACGGCTGGTTCGTCAATCTTGGCACCGGGTTCTAACCCCTTTCTTCTCACATGCCCGACTCCCAGAGCGAAGACTCCATTGGCAGGCATCAGGATGAACTCTTCGGCCCCTACGATTTTTTTCAGAACGTTGCCGTGCTCTTCTAGGGATTCACCTTGAGGGACCTTCAGCGTTGTCCAGAGGCGGTATCCCGAGCCTGAGATCTCCGCGTCGGTTGAGCGAATGACCACGTGCCCCGAGAAAGGGTCCTCTTTTGACATGAATTCGAAGGCGTCATTGAGCTTCTCTTCCGGCACCTTCCACGCGACAAGTGCCCCATGGGCAAGTTTGGTGGAGAGGAGAGTCTGGCGGACGCGCCGGATCACTCCTGCTTCTAGCATTGCTTGGATCCTCTCGAGGACGATGGGGAGTTCTACCCCCGAAGCCTCGGCGATGGTTTGAAATGGATCACGCTGAAATCCAGAAACAAGGTCTTCTGAAACAGCAAGAATTTGAGCGTTGATGGGGTCGTCGTGTTCGGTGGGAATGCTCATAGATTTTTCAAATGATTTTCTACGAAGGTGAATGCTCCTGTTTTATCAAAAAGTCGACCTTCGAGTTGTTCGGTCTGAACGGCACGAAGGATTTTTCCAATTTGAGGGCCGGGGGGAAGGTTGAATTCATCCATCAGATCGCGACCATTGATGAGCGGCTTGGGAATGAGGGGCTCTTTGGAGAAGTCGTCTTTTTTTTGCAGTAAGAAATCATAATTATCGCGAAAGCCATTGCTACTGTCGCAATCGACGCGGTGGAGTTCGATTTCTTGAGGAAAGGTGTCAGCAGACATAAAGCGTTTGAGCTTTGCGGTACGCATGTCTTGCACGTGCATGAACTGCATGTGACGGGAGACCATGAATTTCACTGTCTCAATCACTTTATTGGGGTAGCGAAGTCGGCTTAAAATTTCTTCGGCCATGTCAGCTCCTACTTTGTCATGACCGTTGAAGCGGAAGCGCTCGGCCTCCGCATCCCATGTCTGAGTGGCCGGCTTGCCGATATCGTGTAAAAGAACTGCAAGTGCCAGCTCCAGAGAAGGGGAGTCTAGGAGCGAAAGAGCGATTCGAGTATGGACAAAGACATCGCCTTCGGGGTGCCATTGAGGAGGTTGCTCACAGCCCTGAAGCTGGAGGAGTTCAGGGAAGAACGTCGAGGCGAGTCCAGATTCTGCCAGGAGATCGATGCCACGGGCCCGCTGCGGGGCGGTGATGATTTTAGAAAATTCGGTGCAAATTCTTTCGGGTGATATTTGCGCTAGTAAAGGAGCGCAGCTTTGGAGTGCGGCCCACGTCTCGTCTTCGATCGTGAAGCCCGTGAGGGTGGCAAAGCGAATGGCGCGCAGAAGGCGGAGGGCATCTTCCTGGAAACGTGCCTCGGGGTGGCCAATGGCTCGAATGATCCCTGCCTTCAGATCAGACTGACCTCCGACGTGATCAATGATTTCGTCCGTAAATGGGTCTTTAAAAAGCCCATTGATGGTAAAGTCGCGGCGCTGGGCATCGTGCTCAGGAGTGGAAAAGGTGACGGACTCGGGGTGGCGTCCATCCTGATATGATCCATCCGTCCGAAAGGTGGCGACCTCTACCGCCTCATGATCAGATTTTACTAAAATGACTCCAAAGTGCTCTCCAACCGCATCAGATTTTGGGAAAAGATCTTGAACTTGTGCGGGAGTGGCGGAGGTGGCGATATCGTAATCTTTTGGCTCGCGCCCCATCAGCCCGTCGCGGACTGATCCTCCTGCAAAATAGACGATATACCCAGCCGTCCGTAAAACCCGGGCCGTTTCCATTGCTAAGTCACGTTGAGATGATGACACGGGCTGACTGTGCAGGTGATGCTGACATTTTACAATGCTACGGAAACATCGCTCAGATAAAAAAGATCTGTGTCGAGCGGCCCCAGCGCGATTTTGCTATCGACAGCGGAGGTGGCCAAGGGAGTTACAGGATCAGCATGCAATCACCGTAGGAGTAAAAGCGATACCGTTCTTCGACGGCCTTACGATATGCTTCCAGCATGAGGTCCTTTCCCGCGAAGGCCGAGACCAGCATGAGCAGGGTCGAGCAGGGGAGGTGAAAATTCGTCACGAGAGCATCGATCGCTTTGAGCTGATAGGGTGGGTAGATGAAGATGTCCGTTTCCCCCGCACTTTCGGTGAAGCTCTCTGAGTCTTTTGCGAGATGTTCCAAGACCCGGGTGACGGTGGTGCCAATGGCGGCAATCTTTTGTGCTTGGTTCATTTTGACCGCTGCGTCTTGATTCAGGTGATAGCGTTCCGAGTGCATGTCATGCTCTTCTGGATGGTCGACTTTGACCGGTCGAAAGGTGCCGACTCCGACGTGAAGAGTGAGAAAGGTGTGCGCGAATAATTCGAGAAACTCAGGGGTGAAATGAAGGCCCGCAGTGGGTGCGGCAATGGCCCCTTCCTGCCGGGCATATGTTGTTTGATAGCGTGAAAAATCAGCGGCATCTGCATCGCGCGCCATGTAATGTGGGAGGGCGAGTTGACCATGTTGATGAATGTCAGGAGCTTCATTCCAGTGAATGAGGCGTTCGCCTTTTTCATTTATGCTGACCACAGTGCCGGTGCTGGCTCCTACGGTAACCGTTCTTCCTATTTTCATCTTCTTACCCGGACGGACGAGGCACCACCAGTGATCGGGATCAGGAGCATCGGTGCGGACTAGCTCGACCGTCCCATCATTTGAAAAGACCCGTGCAGGGATGACTTTGGTATCATTGAGAACGAGAAGGTATTCGGGGGGAAGGAGCTCTCGTAGGTCGCGGAAGTGATGGTGGGAAATTTTTCCAGTCTCTTTCTCAATCAACATCATGCGAGAGCTTGCTCGGTCTGAGAGGGGGCGGGATGCGATGAGTTCTTCTGGAAGGTCGTAGTGAAAATCAGATGTTTTCATGAGCGAGCGAGGGTCTCGAAGCCGAGGGCTTCGGCATGCTGACAGAGTTCTTGAAAGGGGTTGACTACTCCGGGAGGGACATGAAGGCGGAGAAAGGTCCGGGCGGATTTACTCCCTGTTTGTTCAGTCGCGGCGATGAGATGGGACCCATGTTTGCAGAGGTCATAGTGAGGGGAGGAAGAGGGGTGCCAGCGATGTTGGCGTAAATATTGGTAGAGCGCATCGCGACCAGATCCGTGATGATGGATCAAGGTATGGGTCTGGTTCACATGGAAATCAGCTTCTTTTTCTTCTAGGCGAGAGATGAGGCGGGGGGGGCCGCCGTGGCGGTGGCGAGCCCAGGGACGGAGGTGGTATTGCAGCCAACTGAGGCTACGGAGAAAGAGAGAATGTCTCGCGGTGTTAAATTTGTGAGGGAGAGGGCGCATGGGTTGAGTGCGCGGAATGAGTGATTGATAGGGGGCTTCTCCTGCATCGCCGCTGTAAATGATGTCTCCATGATGAATCCCGAGAGCTCCGCCGGTATAGACACAGCCCTCCCATCGGATGCCTCCGCGTCCTCCCCGGGTGAAGCGGTCGGGATGCTTTTGGTAGAGGAGGGCTTCCGCATGTCCGTAGCCCATTTGCTGTCTGAGATAGCGCCATGGGGTGGGGCGTCGGTCATGCCAGACAAAGGCAGCGCCAGAGAAGCCGAGGGTATATCCCTCGTCGCGTAAGCGCCAGCAAACGTCGACATCATCACCTGCGGTGTGGAAGATGGGGTCAAAGCCGCCGATTTTTTCGAAGGCACTTTTTCGGATGGCGATGTTACAGCCTGGGAGGTGCTCGGCTTCTGTATCACTGAGCATGACGTGAGTGGGAGCACCGGGTGCGGTGGCCGTGATCGCGATCAAGGCAGAGTCGGTGGGTGGAGGTAAGTTGGGGCCTCCGATGGCGGCATGAGAGGTGGTGGTAAAAGTGTATGCAAGCCAGGTGAGCCAGTCGCGGTCTGCTTGGCAGTCATCATCAGTGAAGGCAAAAATTTCGCCTTGAGCCTTTGAGGCACCGTAATTGCGTGCAGCGGAGAGGCCCGAAGGAGGGAGGTGGTAGGCCGTGATGCCTTTGGTTTCTTCGATAAGGCTTTGGGTGCCATCAGTGGACCCGTCATTGATGATGAGAATTTCGAAATTGGGGTAAGCGATTTCTTTCGCAGCATTGAGGCAGCTTGTCAGTCGCTTTGCTCCATTCCGCGTGCAGATGATGAGCGAAATTTTTGGTGGGTTTTCGAGGTGAGGCGGGTGTTGAATGCCATGGAGAGCCTTTTTAAAAACCGGGAGGGCCGGCTTTTCACTCAGATCACGCCGGAGGAGTCCAAATGACCAGTCGGTGACGGTCTCACCATTATTAAACCAATGATCAGACCAAGCATAGGCCGTGAATCCCGCGAGGCCGGCGAGGTGTGCTTGATTGAGCGCTTTTGGAATGAGCTCTTTCTGCTGCTCTTCGGTATTGCGCTGGGTATCGAGCCCGAATTCGGTGAGCAGAGCTGGGCGATCGCCTGCGATGTGGTGTAAGCGCGGCAGGTAATGATCCAATTTTTCTGGATCTTCCAAGTAGAGATTAAAGGCCGTAAAATCAGCGTAATCTGGTTCTAGGTATTCTGTGGTGGGGAAAGAGGCGTAGCCAACTGGGAGGTGGGGGGAGATTTCTTTGGCCGCAAGAATGAGCTGGTCCAATGCGGCACGCACAAGATCAGGCCCCATCCAGCGAGCCATATCAGAGGGGATTTCATTGCCAACTAAGAGGGCTCCTAATCCGGGATGATCGCGGTGGAGGAGCAGCCAATTTTTCATGGTCGAGAGCGCGGAATCAAAGATCTCTGGCTCGGCAATAAAGTCACACCCGTGAGCCCAAGGGAGCGTGGGGATCAAGAGGAGGTCACTCTGAGCGGCCTGATCGAGCATCGCCTGATCGGGAAGTGAGTAGGTCCGAACGGCATTGAATCCTGATTTGGCGATTTTGGGGAAATCAAGCTCCGGGCGGTGCGGAGTCTCAGTAGGAAAGGGGCCGTATGTGACGATTTTTAGAAAATAGTACGCATCTGCGCGGCGGAAAAATTTTCCATCCACGGTGAGTTGCATGTCCGGAGTATGTGTGGTGAGCTTTTAGAAGTAAATTTAGGAAAACGACTGAACACGATATTTTTCCAGAATGAATTGGCAGAAATGGATTAAAGAATGGCGCACCGCGGCGATGGCGGCGGGTTTTGAGGTCGAAGTCATCGCGGAAAAGGGAGGATATGAGATCTTAGGATGCACCAAAGGGGAGGGGCCTTGCGTGTATCTGTCTTCTGGCATCCATGGTGATGAGCCGGCTGGTCCCCAAGCTCTGTTGCGCCTACTCGAAGAGGGGTTCTTCAGTAATGACTACCGCTGGCTGATTGCTCCAGCGCTGAATCCGGTCGGATTATCACTTGGAATCAGGGAAAATGGGGAGGGAATCGACCTGAATCGAGATTACCTTAGCAAGGAAACAGATGAGGTCCGAGCGCATATCAAATGGCTGCAGCGCCAAGCAACTCCAGAAATGTTTCTCTCGCTTCATGAGGACTGGGAGAGCTCTGGGATCTATTACTATGAAATCAATCGGGGGGTGAAAGGGGCTTCTTACGAAGAGATGCTCGCCGCCGCTGCTCCTTACTTTGCCCCGGAGCCGGAGATGATCATTGATGACCATGAGGTGACCAAAGCGGGATGGATTTATCATGTCGACGAGCCAGATATCCCGGAAGGTTGGCCCGAGGCTATCTACCTAGCCAAACAGGGGTGCCGTCTCTCTCTGACTTTAGAAACCCCCAGCAGCCAAGAGCTGGAAACGAGAATCTGCTGCCACATCGCGATGGTGAAGAAAGCGATCTCATCTTTCGCCCTTCGCACGTTGGTATAAATCTCGTCTCGTTCTACACTTGCGGGATGCATGATTTGGCAAGATAACAGGGCCATGGCTGAAGAAGAAAATGTGGTATGGAAAGGTCAGTCCAATCAGTTGATTAACTTTTGGCCGTTTCTCATCTGCTTGATCGTGATCATGTTACTGATATGGGCATCCCTCGGGTTCTCTAATATTTATCTGGCTCTGGTCATCATTGCTCCCTTGGCTTACGCCTTTTGGGTTTGGCTCTCAACGCGGTGCCGAGTGTATGAGCTGACCAACGAGCGGATGCGTGTCTATACTGGTGTATTGAATCAGGAAATCGATGAGGTGGAGCTCTACCGCGTGAAGGATACCAAAATTTTACGCCCGATCTGGTTGCGGATTTTTGGTCTCTCCACCGTGATTTTGGATACCTCGGACCGAGCGCTTCCCAAGCTGGAGCTTAAAGCGGTGCGTCATGGAGCTAAAATCCGTGAAGACATCCGCAAATACGTTGAAATTCTTCGTGATAAAAAGCGGGTGCGAGAGGTTGATTTCGAAGGGGGAGATGACGGTGAGATGGAGCTGATGTAAGATTTTTTGAGTTTGTCACCTTGAGAAATACGAGTATGAGTGAAGCCCATGCAGCGTTGGCTTCCACTTGTTCTTTTTGCCCTCATCTTGGGGTGTGCGCCGATCGTGAGTTTGATTGCTCCTGATCACTTGGGGAACTTGCAGCCCTTTGGAGCCCTCTTCTTTTGCGGGATGGCCTGTTTTGGGGCGCGCTGGATCTGGGTGCCTGCCGTGGCATGGCTGGTGAGCTCGTTTGTGACGAGCGCGTTGCATGGCTATGGGATCAGCCCCCAAATTTTAGTAACTATCATTGGATTTGCTGCGATTGTGGGATTGGGAAAAATTTTTCAAGGCAAAGGCGTCGGAGCCCTCTTCGTGGGCTCCCTCTCCGCGGCGGTCGCATTCTACTTCCTGACGAATACCCTGAGTTGGGCATTTGAGCCTTTATATGAAAAATCACTCCGAGGATATGCCCAAGCTCTTTGGACTGGCATTGGCGTTCCTGAGTTCCCACCGACCTGGCATTTCTTTAGAAATTCACTCGTGGCACAAACCGTATTCACGGCAGCTTTTTTAGGAGCATTTGGATACCTGAGTGCTCCACGCTTTCAGGCTCTATCTCGCGAGCGAGTGTGAGATTGACCGAAGATGACGCGGTGAAGTCCTTGAGGGGATGAATGATGCATCTGCCGTCCCGCTGTTGTAATGCATACCCTCGCTGCGACAACTTTATGGATAGCTTACACCCGAATCCCATCTCTAAAAATTAGCAGAGAATGTTTTCGAGGAAGGTTCTTAGTTTCCCGATGCGCCAGACTGGTGTTACTACGTTATTGTTGTGTAGAGGAATTAGTTGTCAGTAAAGATTTTTCTGCGCCAAGGTGATCTGCGCTTTTCAGCATAAAGTGCTACAGGTGAAGGAATTGTGAAATTTCAGGCTTGAATTATGCGGACGTGAAAATTAAGAATGTCTGCGGCGTTTTATTTCTGATTTTAGAATCATCGCATTGAAAGATGATTCTTCTTAGATCTTTGCGCATTCTTATTCATTTTCAAAACAACCATTCAAATTAATCACTCTAAAACTCAAATTAAATATGATGAAGGCTGTAGATTTTGCTTCAGGAATCTGGTCATTTTTAAATTTAAAATGGCTAGATGGAATTAAAGGTGAAGATATTCCAAACAGTGTAGCTTTTAAATTAGGGGCTTTATCCGGCTGCCTACCTGCTCTTTCGGTGGTGGCTATTGGTTCAAGTAAAGTCGCAAAGGATCAGGCAATATTTGAAGCCTTAACTGGTAATGCCGTTTCAACTGTTCTAGCTTCAGCACTAATTGGAGCATCGGTTTCTTTCTTTCTTGCTGAGAATCGCCTCAAAGAAATATTCACATACGGTATCACCGGCCCTTCGTTAGTTCTTGCTATCTATGGTAGCTCTTTAGCTAACATGAATGCTACAGAAAGAATTGATAAAATAGAAGGGCAGCTAACTCAAGCTCTCAATGCTAAAGAGAAGAGTGAAAACGCTAGTATCAAACTTAAAAATGCATTTAATAATAATTGGAAATCATCTAGTGTCGAAAAATCAGGTTTCAGTAAATCTCTTAAAAGAGAAGATGAAAAAGAGGAGGCTGAGGGCATTGCTCCTCTTATTAATTAAGTGAATAATCATGAAAACACTTTGTTTTTTATTAGCTGTATTTATTCATCCGATCTTCGGTTCTTCTTTGAGTGTTCTTGAGATATCAGGAGAAGGAAAGCCCTTAAGTTCTGCTAGGGTCAAATTTTTTGATAACCAAGAAATTGAGATTACTGAAAAAGGTAATTTCAAACCCACAAAGTATGCATGGATAGATATACCCGAACGATCTAGAAAGGTTCAAGTATCTATTGCAGGAGTGGGTTCTCCCAAGATCCCAATTCCTAGCTCAGGAAATCTCTTGTTACGTCTCCAGAATATTGATTTTGAGAAAAATGATTCCAATTCTGAAATCTCTCTAAAAGTCAAATCTGATACAATATCACAAGCGGCTAAAGGTGAATCGGGTTTTGTTTATTTAGGAAAGTTGGGTGAGAATAATAAATTCTTATCGTTGTATATAGTTGATATAAATGGGGACCCGATAAATGCAAAGGAAAATAAAGATTCATATGACTATGTGAAGAGAACAATTGAGGAGTCTGATTTTATTGTTAGAGCTGATTTCCCGCTCTATATCAGAAAAGATTTTGATATTGTAAAAGAGAAGGTGGTGAAGGGGGAGGGTGATCCCATTGTGCGAGCTGGACAGTTTATGAGTGTGAAAGATGTAAAATTAACAAAACGTAATACGGTTTACGCGAAAGTAGTAATTGAAGGTCAAACCGATGATGTGAAATAATGTTATGAGTGATTATATAATGAGTGTCCGTAATATCAAAAATGGTGATTTTGGATCCGAACCAGGAGCTACGAGGTATCTACGTGTTCCCGCAAAGAAAATACCCCACCCAGACCATGCTGTTAAAAAAAATGAACGGATTAAATGGTTTGAAGAAATTATTGATGAGGCTACGTCTAGTGTAAATCCAATAACGGGTATGCCCGTGGGAGATATTCTAATTTTTGTTCATGGCTACAATAACAGTCCTGAAGTCATAGTTAAACGGCATAGATTACTAAAAAAGAATTTGAAAGCTGTAGGTTACAAGGGGGCTTTAATGACTTTTGATTGGCCCGCAAACGATGTTGCGCTCAATTACTTGGAAGATAGAAGTGATGCTAAAAAAGTGGCAATTAAGTTGGTGGAAGATGGGATTGCTTTATTCTCCACGTTTCAGGAAAAAGGCTGTGAAATCAATGTTCATTTGCTTTGCCATTCTACTGGTGCATTTGTAGCGCGTGAAGCATTTGACGATGCTGATGATAGAAAGAATATAGCCTCAAAAAACTGGAGTGTTAGCCAGATTGCTTTTATTGGTGCTGATTTATCCTGCGGTTCTATGCGCGAGAATGATTCCAAAAGCTCATCGCTCTTCAGGCACTGCGTGCGTCTAACAAACTATCAGAACCCGTTTGATTCGATTTTAAAACTTTCAAATGTAAAGCGAGTGGGGGTAGCCCCGAGAATAGGCCGTGTTGGCTTACCTGTAGACGCTAGTGCTAAAGCTGTGAACGTTAATTGTGGTAACCATTGGAAAAGACTTAAAAAGCCTGCAGGTCAGATTGGGGCATTTGATCATTCATGGCATTTTGGCGACAAAACACTTATCCGAGACTTAGTTTACACCTTAGAAGGCGATATTGACCGCAATGTCATTCCTACGAGGGAAGACACTTCGTCTGGACTTATCTTGCGCAAGCAACGGTGATGATGAATCCTTTACATTATGGTTTTTCGATAATTTTAATGCAAGAGTCTGGATAATTTATCGATCCTGATCTGACTGAGACCGCAGGGTCTGGAGCCTAGCTGCAGCAGCTTTTACGATGGCAGAGAGGCCCCTGATTTCATGCAGATTGACACGATCTCTAGGCAGCCCGAAGCTATCGAATAAGTCGTTTGGTGTTCAGCCCAATTTTAACGCAATGACCGCTTCCCATTAAGGGTGATTTTTATTAGCGCATCAAGACCTCTTACGCGGAGCGAAGGGCCATTTTCCTCGGGAAAATGGTTTCTCGATGAGTAAGAAGGTTCCAGCGCTCAAAAGAATCACAAAAAATGCCATCAATAGCATCAAGATGCTATTCAAAGGCCACTCTCCATCCTCCACCGGAATGATGCGCCCGAAGACAAATGGATTGAAGATCGAGTAAATGAAGAGCTCATGAAAAAGGTATATCGTGTAACACATCATCCCGATCGAGGTAACCCACGGGAACGAAGCGAGCTTCCTGAAGAGGCCACCACGTAAGACCGCCCAA
>CALGLJ010000120.1 GCA_937930235.1 uncultured Verrucomicrobiales bacterium
GAGTACGCCACGGCGAATCGAGGAGACAGTCAATGGTATCATAGCGTGATCGAAACCCATGCGGACATTCTCGATAAAATCATCGATGGAAATTCAGACGGGGCGGCAAATGCCATGAAGCGCCATCTCATCCTCTCACGACGACATTACGTCGATATCGAACAAGAATAACTCAATCGTTCTGAAAAGACCTCGGTCATAAATGTTCGAGCCCTAGACAAATCCTTCGTTTTTCTTCGCTGAAATCACAAAGCTTAGAATATGAAGTACATTCTCCTTTTTCTGACTCTCGTTTCTCCCCTCGCAGCTGAGAAAACGATTCATGCCTACGTCTGTCTCTGTGATAATGTGCACCAAGGGATTCTCCCCGTGGGAGAGAAAATCGGGAACGGCATGAAGCCTGCGAGTAACCTCTATTGGGGCTGCTCCGATGGCCTCTCCAGCTATTTCAAGAAGAGCAAAAAATGGAAACTTACCAAACGCATCCAACCCAAAGACTCACCCATCCTGGATCAACTCCACTTCACTCATCATACCGGTAAAGCCAAAATCATCGCATCTGCTTATCGCGGAGACCGGATGGAGGACTGTCTCAACCACTTCCTCACGCGCTGTCGCGAAGCTGGGAAAAATGAACTGGTCGCCTTTATCGGGCACAATGGGCTCATGGATAGTTCACCCCAGATTCCTTCTCCAGCAAAACACGATGATGTCGCGGCCAACGCCATCGTTCTCGCCTGTCAAACTCAATCCTATTTCACCGAGAAGCTGAAAAAGTTGAACGCGCGTCCTCTGCTCCTCACTCGGAGTAACATGTATCCCGGCTCTTTTCTGCTACATGATGCGGCAGAGGTCTGGCTCCGAAATGGAAGCCGAGATCAGATTCGTCAGGCCGCCGCAAAAGCCTACGCCCGGAACCAAAAAATCTCCCAGAAAAGTGCCCTGACGGTGTTTGCAAAGATCGATTAAAAAAATCCGGCGTAGATCTTCACGCAGGTCAGGCTCTCTTCCAAACTGTGACCATGGAAACCGTCCACTGAAACTTACGCGCCGTTTCACGAATTAAGAACGGCTCGTCTGCAGTCCGAATGAGGTCAAAATGGCCGGCGAGTTCTTTTTCCAACCACTCCAAAGTGCGGTCTTCAGGCCAATGCTCCCGAGCCGTAAATTCCTCCAACCAGGTGCAAGGAGTGGCGAGCACAAGCTCTCCGCCCGGCTTGACCAGCTGTGGCAAGCGAGCGAGGAATTTTCTTGGCTCCGGCAGACGACAAACTAAATTCGCCGCATGGACTCGATCAAATGTTCCTAAATCTTCTCGGAGATTCATCGCGTCTCCCGTTTCAAAACGCACCCGCTCGGGAAAGATCTCACCGGGGAGACTCAATTCCAACTGACTCGTGACACTTGCTTCTTCTAAACGATGATAGCGCGGTTTGTCACCTAAACGCACCCTCTCTGCGGCCTCGATAAAGGCCTGGGAAAAATCAATTCCGATGACCTCCTCGGCATTCTTAGAAAGCTCGAGAGTCGATCTTCCGACGGCACAACCCACATCCAGCGCCCGCGCCACGGTCTCAGGCTCAGCAGAAAAATGCCTCACCGTGCGCACCGGGAATCCAAGAGCCTCTTTTGGCCCCGCCGCCCATGGTAAAATTTCCTCATCTTTCCCGTAGTGAAATAGAAGATATTCTTCGACTAACTTTTGCGTTTCGTAGACTGCGCTCATCATTTGTTGACAGACCCTCACATAGTCCGCGTATTTTTCATCCAAAAATCGTATTGTTGGTTGAACATTTTGCGCCACAGTATGTCTACCGTTCGATACAAGCTATGGATTCCCTCAAAAAACGCCACTTTCTGATCCTTTTGGGGAGCTGTCTTGCACTGACCTCCTGTGCTAAGGTCTCGAGCGTTGCTTCCCGAGCTAAGATCCCGAAATTCAATACTCCCAGCTTGACCAGCTTAAAAATGCCGAACTTGAAAGTACCCAAGTTCAAGAAGCCGAGATTTGCTCTTCTCAAGCCCAAGAATTTTTCTTGGAAATCCCTCAGAGCGGGCAAACGCGTCCCAATCGTGGATGTGCGTGAAAAAGATCTCAAAAAAGTAAAATCCGGAGAACAACTCTATCTGGCCTACAATAAGAAGAAGAAAAAGTATGGCTACTACTCCGGGCGTCAGGGTAAAAAATTCACTCCGGTAGATTTTGACCCTTCTCAGCTGCCCGACGGCGAAACGGGACATCTTCCCACCACCGGCCTCCTGCCATCTCTCAGTTCTGAAACTACACTCGCGGTTGGAAGTGGGAATGTCGGAGATCTCCCACCAGTCGACCTCCCCGAGATTCCAGATGATCTGAAAATGCCGGAGGATTTTGGAACGCCAGCGCTCCCCACTCCAGCCGATTTCGCTCCTCCTGTTCCGCCAACGACAGATCCTGCACCCGCCTTTCTTGAGAGCATCCCTTCGGGAAAAAGAGCGATCCAGAAAGCAGATTCATCAAAGGAAGAGTGATTTGAGAGTTCCCCTTCCGGCCAGAGTGCGGTAATTCCCTCCCGCCATGCTTCAAGCCGGAATCGTAGGAATGCCCAATGTCGGAAAGTCGACCCTTTTCAATGCTCTCACCCGCACCCGTAACGCGGAGGCGGCGAACTACCCTTTCTGCACCATCGATCCCAACGTTGGGATGGTCGTCGTTCCAGATGAACGCCTCGATACCCTCTCTAAAATATCAAATTCCACCAAGGTCATCCCTACCGCCATTGAATTTGTCGATATCGCGGGGCTCGTCGAAGGAGCCTCCGAGGGCGCCGGATTGGGGAATCAGTTTCTGGCCAATATCCGAGAAGTAGACGCCATTGTCCAAGTGGTGCGCTGTTTTGAAAATGATGACATCATCCACGAGCTCGGCTCCGTTGATCCCACTCGTGATATCGAGATCATTAATGCGGAGCTCATTCTCGCAGACCTCGCCGCTCTTGATAAGCGGAAGCAATCTCGCGAAAAGAAGGCCAAATCTGGAGATAAAGAAGCCGCCGCAGAGATCGCGCTTATCACCAAACTCCTCCCTCACCTCGATGCGGGTAAACCTGCACTCACCGCAGAGATCACAGATGACGAGCGCAAGCTCATGAAGGAATTTTTCCTCCTTTCATCAAAGCCCACGATTTTTGCCTGTAATGTCAACGAAAGCGAACTGGCAGGAGCCGTTGCTGACCCTGACTCACATGACTTGGTTTCCAAGGTGAAGGACTATGCCGCAGAGTCTCATCGGGCAGAAATCATTGTGATCTCAGCTCAGATCGAAGAAGAACTCGTAGAACTCTCACCCGAAGATACCGCCGAGTTTCTCGCTGAAATGGGAGTTTCAGATTCAGGAGTCTCTCACCTGATCAAGGCGGTCTACCATCTTCTCGGCCTCCGGACCTACATCACTACGGGAGAGCAAGAAACCCGAGCCTGGACGATCACGCAGGGAGACAAGGCTCCTGCTGCTGCCGGAGTCATTCATGGCGATTTTGAGCGCGGATTCATCGCCGCAGAAGTCCTCCATTATGATGACTTCGTAGAATTAGGCTCCAAAGCCGCAGCCCGTGATGCCGGTAAACTCCGTATTGAGGGGAAAGAATACGTCGTCAACGATGGCGATGTCATCGAGTTTCGATTTAATGTTTAGCGCACAGAGCGGCGTATCAGGTGCCCTTAATCACCTAGAGAGATCCCTTGCTTGACCGTGCGGCGAGGACGGCGGATTTGGGTTTCTTCATTATTTTGCTGACGACTCTCTCCAGAGAAACGAATCGAAGTCCCGCAGCAGTTGCAGCGAATCCGATCAGCAAATCTCAAGATGGAAACTGCCAACGGAAAGCGATAGCTGCCCAGAAAATGAGGCACTTTTTCATTTCGAGAGCATTTCAACCTTTTAAAGAGCTCGGCCCGACAGAGAGGACACCTCACTGATGAGGAACGAATCATCCTCCCGATGCCAGAGATCACAAAAATTCCTGCTGAGATGGCCAGTCCATACTTCGGAATCTCTGATATCTCCCGAGTATATGCCACCCAACCGACAAAGCCGATCAGAGAGATCAGGGCAAGGAGCTGTGAAAGATACAGCCAAGCTGTGATCCAGAAATACCAGATGGAAATCGTTCTTCTCATGTTGCCGTCGAGAAAGAAACGAAGGATCTTTCAAAATACAAAACAAATCTCTATCCATTCGTCTTCCTGAGAATTTCCCTTTGCTCTTAACGATGAGCCGTCTTACCGTCTACTCACATGAAATTTCTGATCGGCCTCGTCCTTGGATTAGCTTTCGCCATCCCCGCCTCAGCTCAAAAACCGACCGAGCTTTATGATTCTGTCGTTAAGATCGAAACCGCCACTCAGGCATACGATTACCGAACACCTTGGAACACGGGGCGCTTTGGCGGAGGCACCGGAACCGGCTTCATCATCGGAGAGAACCGCTTCCTGACCAACGCACACGTGGTCTCAAATGCGCGCCGCCTTCTGATTAACCGCCGCGGATCATCACAAAAGTATTCGGCCCGCGTCCTTCACATCGCACACGATTGTGATCTCGCCCTCCTGGAGGTGGAGGATTTTTCTGCCTTCTCCGCTCTTCCAAAACTGGAAATCGGGGGCATTCCCAAACTGGAGTCTGAAGTGAGTGCGATTGGATACCCTACCGGAGGAGAACGTCTCTCCGTCACTCGGGGCGTCGTTTCACGCATCGATTTCAGCTCCTACTCGCACTCCCGAGCCGATTCTCATCTCATCATCCAGACCGATGCTGCGATCAATCCGGGGAACTCAGGCGGGCCAGTCCTGCAGGATGGAAAAGTCGTCGGTGTCGCCTTTCAAGGCCGCACTGATGCCGACAATGTCGGCTACATCATTCCCACTCCCGTGGTGAAACGCTTCCTGAAAGACATCGAAGACGGCACGTATGATCAGTATGTCGATATCGGTATTAATACCTTCCCTCTTTTCAATCCCGCCATGCGCCGGGCCTTTAACTTACCTGACGATGGACAGGGAGTGCTGGTCGCCAACATTATCCCGCAAGGACCTTGTGACGGGATCCTCCAAAAAAACGATATCCTTCTTAAGATCGACAACTCAAAAATCGACAGCGCCGGGAATATCAAAATTGCCGGGGAATTCCTCAATATGAATGAGGTTGTGGAGCGGAAGTTCTCGGGCGACTCCGTCACCTTCGAGCTCATCCGTGAGGGCAAAGTGATGACGGCCACCGCCAATCTCAAGCCCACTCCTGCGGGAAAAATTTACTCCGTGCAATATGAGACCCGGCCTCGCTACACCTTCTACGGTGGTCTCGTCTTTCAACCACTGACTTATAATCTCTACGTTCAATACCAGTTCAGTAATCGCCGATTAAGACAACTTTACAGTGATTATCTGACGGAAGGCATCTTTGTGGACCGGGAAGATCTGGTGGTTCTCACTCGCGTGGAAAGCGATCAGCTCACCTCTCATATGGGAAATTTCCAAGGCCAAGTCATCGACTCTATTAATGACATTGAAATCAAAAACCTGCGCCATGCGCACGAAATTCTCAACGCCCCAAATCCTCCAAAGTTTCACAAAATTCTCTTCAGCGGCAATACCCTCCCCCTGATCATTCCATCCGCAAAAGCCGCCGCCGCCCAAGAACGCATCATGAGCCAAGTCGGGATTACCCAAGCCGCCCGCCTCGACTAAACTTGATCTCCTTTTTCACCACTTTCTCTTTCCAATTTTATGAAACCTCTTCTCATTTTTCTCTTCGCACTCTCCCTCCCACTGTTAGGCAAGCCTGCCGATACGGTACTGCGAGTTAACTCGACCATCCAGAGCTACAGCGCCAGCCAGCCATGGCAAAAAAACAGCCCCCGCAAACGCTCTGGACTCGGTACGCTCCTGAAAGACAATCGCGTCCTCACCACCGCAGAGATGGCCGCGAACGCGATCTATCTCGAATTCCAAACGGCCAATAAATCCGAAACCGTCCCCGCCAGAGTCGTCGCCATCGACTACGAGGCCAACTTAGCTCTCCTCGCACCCATCAAAGAAGTGGGCTTTTTGAGCAAATTAACTCCCGCGGAAATCTCACCGACAAGCAAACCAGGAGACCACATCGACATCCTGCAGTTGGAGCAGAATGGGACCGTGCAGATGACAAACGGGGTCATCCGGAGCATGTCACTGAAAAGCACCTTCCTCCCAAACCGCTACTTTCTCACCTATCAATTCAAGGGATCTCTTCAGAGCGCCTCCAGCTCTTTTACCCTCCCCGCCTTTCGTGATGGTAAACTCACCGGACTCCTCACGAGCTATAACTCGAAGGAGCAAATCAGTGACATTCTCGCCATTGATGTCATCACCAAATTTCTCGCTGATGCGGCTGATGGTGAGTACGAAGGCTTCCCAACTCTCGGGGTCAGCTACGGGACGACCGAAGACCAAAATTTCCGAGCCTGGCTCAAACTCCCGGCTGATGAAGGAGGTCTCTATCTCGACCTCATCGCTCCGAACGGTTCCGCAGAAGCCGGAGGCCTCAAAAAGAACGACGTTCTCTTGAGCATTGATGGTCAAATGATCGACCGCCGAGGATACTACGAACACTCCGACTATGGCACCTTACTCTGGGTCCACTTGATTGGAGCGAAAAAGGTCGGAGAAGTCCTCCAAGCGAAGGTTCTCCGTGATGGCGCTGCAATCGACATCCCTATCACCCTCAAGCCCCGCCCTCTTCCCTTACTGAACGCACATACCTATGACCAAGCTCCGCCATACTTCATTAAAGGCGGGATCGTATTTCAGGAACTCTCCACCCCGTATTTACGAGCCTATGGTAAAGATTGGGCAAAAATCGCCCCCCTAAACCTGTTAGACGTCTTATCTAGCCCAGAAGACTACTCGAAAGAAAGAAGGCGGGTCGTTGTCCTCACTCGGGTCGTCGCATCAGCGGCAACCATTGGCTACGACCGGATCAGCAATCACATTGTCGAAACAGTGAACGGCCAACCCATTCCCGGCCTCCCAGAACTGGCTAAAGCATTTGAGAACCTTCCCGAGAATGGAGTCCATAAAATTGAAACCGATAAAGTCCCGTATCAACTCTACCTTGACGAGAAACTCGCCGATGAAGTTGATCAGCAATTTTTGCAACGCGGCCTTCCGGGTCTCTCTCGCCTTTATGACATTCCCAAGGTGGAAAAATAAGATCTTTGTGAGCGGAGCTTAATCAAGCTCCAGCCTCTGGATTGACCTACTCCCGCCGCGCCCTATAGTCGCGGCGTTATGAGTATAAAAATAGGCGACAAAGCCCCTGACTTTTCCCTCGTCACTCTCGGCGAGAATGGTCCGGAAGTCATCAAACTGTCCGAACAGATCGGAGAAAAGAACATCCTTCTTCTCTTCATTCCCATGGCCTTCACCGGCGTATGTACCGAACAATTCTGCGCCCTGTCTGATGGCCTCTCTGAGTATGATGACCTCAACTGTAAAGTATATGGCATCTCTGGAGACGGCCCCTTTGCCCAGGCTGCCTGGGCCGAGAAAGAAGGCTTCAAATTCGATCTGCTCTCCGACTACGACCATAAAGTCACGGTAGACTATGGCATCGCATATGAGCAATTTCTCCCAGAAAAGAACCTCATCATGGGAGGAGTTCCCAAGCGCTCGGCCTTCATCATCGATCAATCAGGCATCATCCAATACGCCGAGGTCAACGACTCACCCGGAGATCTTCCCAACTCCGATGCCATTAAAGCAAAACTCGCCGAACTCTCCTAAAGCTCGACATCAAAGAAATCGCGCATCACCGCGCGATACACCTCTAATTTAAATCGAGGTAACCATTCTGGCTGGAATTCCTCCGGCCAGATCCATTGATACTGGGAAAACTCCCGTGGTTCTTGCATGACATTGATCACGGGGGTTTCTTCATTCACGCGGCAAAGATAGTATGTCTGCTCTTGGCCAACGTACTTGAACTTGCCCTTCTTTTTAAACTGGGGAGGAAACTTGTAGCGGTAATTTCCTTTCTGGCTCTCCACGCGATACTGAGAAGGCTGTAACCCGATCTCTTCGCGCACTTCGCGAAACAAAGCCTCTTCCAAATTTTCCCCCTGATCCACTCCACCTTGTGGAAACTGCCAAGCCCCGGGAAATTTGATCCGCTCACAAACAAGTAACTTCCCCTTCCCATCGACCACCAAGGCCGCCACATTCGGCCGATATTCACTCATAAGAGCAAGATAAAACGATCCCGCTAAAAATCAAACTTTGACGCCGAAGTCTGATCATTTGATACTCTTCAAATGATGAAAAATTTTTTTACCGCTGCTCTCTTTGTCTTCCTCCTCTGCCCCCTCCCCGCTCAACAGACCTCGCAAAACGAAGAAGAATCTCCAGAGACCGTCAGCGATGAAGCGAATCGTAAACGCCGTTGGCAAGCCAACATCCGTGGGGGTCGTTACATTGTGAGACTAGACGCCATCACCAGCATCAGCCAGAGCTCCTATGTCCTCGACGGGAATCTCATCGTAACGGAAGTCGCCATCGACACGACCGGGAATTCACTCGCTCGCTTTTACCACATAGAACCCGTGACCGAGAGTGCAAGTGGAACACTCGGCACCGTCACCAAACGCGCACGCGAACTCGGGCGGCGCGCCGCAAAACTCACCACCGCAGAAAAAATTGCCCGCATGGCGCAGAAAAATTATCCCGCGACTACCCACGCTCACACCATCGAATTTCGGCTCGATTCCAAAGCGGAACTCAATGCCCTCTTCACCTCCGCATCTACGGCCTGGGACAGCGGGAAAGGACGGAGTCTGGAAGTCAAAGACGAAGAGCAATAACTCATAGCCCTCGCCGCCCCTCGAAGGCTCGCGTGAGCGTCAGCTCATCGGCAAACTCCAAGCCTCCTCCCGCCGGAAGACCCTGAGCGAGTCTCGTCACCCGACACTCGAAGGTTCCCAAAACCTCCACGAGATAATTCGCCGTCGCCTCCCCTTCTACATCAGAGGCCGTCGCAATGATAATCTCATCGACCCCCTCTTCACTCACCCTGCGCACCAGCCCTCCGATGCGGAGATCCTCCGGTCGCACATTATCCAGAGGCGACAAACGACCACCCAGACAGTGATACATCCCTCGGAAAACTCCCGCCCGCTCAATCGGTAAAACATCGGTAGGCTGCTCCACCACACAGAGAATCTTACCATCACGACCACGATCATCACAGACCGCACATCCGGACTCTCCCGCGAAAAAACCACACCTCCTACAATTCTTCACCGCAGCCTGACAACTCTCCAGCGCCCGGGCGAGATCAAGCGGTGACGCCTTCGGATTTTGTAAAAGAGAGACCACAATCCGCTCTGCACTTCGCGCCCCAATGCCCGGCAGACGTTTAAATTCCGCCACCAACTGGCGAACTTCTTCAGGATATTCAACGCTAGCCATTCGCCTGCTCGTGCTTCTCTTCCCCTGAGAGCTCACCATTGAGTGAAATGACATTCGGAGCGTCAGTCGCGATCCACCCTTCACAGGGCATCGCATGACGGCTCGCATAAATCATCGCTGAAAACCATGCCCACAAAATCATGAAGCTCAAGCCAAAGGGTTTCCAAAAAATTCCCCAAACAGCCAGAACCGGCATCAAGGCCAAACCGAGCACCAAGGCCGAAAATCCCAGAATCATACGTCGCCCAATTCCCGGAGTCCCTAAAATCGCTCCCACCAAGCCATAGCTCACCGCAGCGCCGAATAAAAGACCCACCGGTGATGCCGCGCCTAAACTTCCTCGAAACACCATCTCCGTACTTTTCCATCGCTCCTGCAGGGATTGCTCTGCACCTGCAAAGATTCCTAAAAACTCTACCGCAAAGCCGAGCACAAGTGACACCGAGCCGAAAATCAAAAGAGGGCCGGCAACATGACCTGAGGGCTTAGGATAAGACTTCATCGCGATTTGCTGTGAATGAGCTTAAAATAGAAACGAAACAAAAAAAGGGATTTGTTTCACTCCTCCCGAGACTTCAGCCCCCCGCTCTCATCTTCCCCCGTGCTCGCTTGTGTATCTTCCCAGTTCTTCGGCTGATCCCCATAAGCCCATTGTGATGAAACTAAATCCAAAATCATCACTGATCGAGGCGCGCGACCATTCTCTGAGAAAGCAATTTTGAGTAACAAGGGGAATGCTTCGTTCTCCTTATTCTGATAAATCCTGTCGAAACGACGCGCCAATCCCGAATCTCTCTCAATATAACCAAACAAATATTCATCGATACTTGGGAAGCTGAGCCGGAAAGACAGGTAACGTGACTCATCTTGAAACTGGTGAGAATAGTAATTATCGAGCGATGCCCACACCCGTAAATTCACCGGATCTGTCATCTTCTCTTGAATGAAAATTGCTGGATCCACCGGCTGGTAAGTACGCTCTGTTTCCCAATCAATGAGAACGCCTTCCTGAGTATCTTCCAATAAAAGGGGGGCCGTAGACCCATCCTGAAAGGCGACTTGAAGAACCAAAAAAGGACGATTGTCGATCGCCATCGGAACCGTGCTATCAATGCTGTGATATTCTCGAGGGGCAAATGAATGCCTCTGATAATAGGACTCGATCATCGGCATGACCCGCTTTTCATGACGAACCATGCCGCGAAGATCTTCTACTTTCGTCGCCGCAAAGTAACGTGCAATACGAAGCTCCATTTGATGATATGTTTCGGCGGCCTCATCACGTTCCTTCTTCGTTCCTCCGGAAATTTTTTCGGTAAAAGACTCCGAAGTACTTTCTACAATTTCCCCGGTATCGATCGATCCCAGCTGCTCACTATTCTGAGACCATAGGCTCATCCCTCCCCATGCTAGGATCGATAAAAGCACCGTGCCCAAAATGACAAACCAACCCATATGCGCATGCCTGGTGTCTTCTGCATCCGATTTTTCGACCCATTCATTCTCAATATTTAATGCCTCTTTAATCTCTTTTTTATCTTCCTCCGATAAATAGTGTTCCTCTTCCGCCTTGCTGCGAGGGGTCACCTTTAGAGGAACTCGCACCGTATGCTTCATCCCCAATCGGAGAATCTCATTTTCTTGCGCATTCACATCTGACGACGGAGACTTCTCAGCCCATTCCTTCTCAAATGATACCTGAGATTGAATCTTAGCCGATTGCAGACCAGCTTGCACTTGTGCTTCTGGCTTTGACTTCGGCTTCGGCTTCATTTCCGAATCCTCCAATTCAGGCAGGGATTCGTTCCGGCTCCGGGTCAAAGCGACAAAGCGATTCTCTGATAACTCCTTCGATCTCTGAACATTCGATTTCTTAGGGGCCACCTTCAAAGAAACCTTCACCGTGTGCTCCATCCCCAATCGGAGAACCTCATTTTCTTGCGCATTCGAATCTGACGACGGAGCCTTTTCAGCCAATTCCTTCTCAAATGATACCTGAGATTGAATCTTAACTGGTTGCCGACGAGCGTGCACTCGTGGTTTCGGCTTCATTTCCGAATCCTTTGATGCAGACAGGGATTGGTTTCGGGTCCAAGCGACAAAGCGATTCTCTGGAAACTCCTTCGATCTCTGAACATTCGATTTCTTAGGCTTAGGCGTCGCCTTCAAAGAAACCTTCACCGTATGCTCTAGTCCGAGCCGAAGAACAGGTTCTTCAGATCCCGGAGGCTCTTCATCACTACGCATCGTTGTAAATACGAGATAAGTGATAAATATCCTAAATCAATATTTTCATCACCGAATCTGAAAAGAAATGGCTCTCTCGGAATTACCAAGGAAGAGGGAAAGCTGCGTTAAAGGCCAAGACTCGCTCTTTAATCTCAGCCAATTTCGCATCATCTTGATGCACTTGGAGAGCCTCATGGATCAGATCTGCCACCTGCACCACATCTTGCTCCTTCATTCCACGTGTCGTGATCGCAGGAGTTCCGATACGAATTCCGCTCGGCTTCATCGGTCCTGCTTCGTCGAATGGAATCGAGTTCTTATTCACGGTAATTCCAACCTGATCCAAGGCATCGGAGACGATGGATCCATCGAGACCCACAGGGCGAAGATCCACCATAAAGACGTGGTTATCAGTCCCTCCGGACACGATCCGATATCCATGAAATTCCAACTGCGCGGACATGGCCTGAGCATTTTTGACAATCTGTAACTGATACTCTTTAAAACAAGGCTTAAGAGCTTCACCAAAACACACGGCTTTCGCCGCAATCACGTGCATCAGTGGTCCCCCTTGCACTCCGGGGAAAACTCGCCCATCGATCTTTTTAGCATATTTCTTTTTACAAAGAATGATCCCCCCACGGGGACCACGAAGAGACTTATGTGTCGTTGAAGTCACAAAATCCGCGTGCGGAACCGGGCTATTATGAACTCCAGCCGCGACGAGGCCCGCAATGTGCGCCATATCCACGAACAAATAGGCCCCCACCGACTGGGCGATTTTTCCCATCCGTTCAAAGTCAATCTCACGGGAATAAGCACTCGCCCCACAAGTGATTAACTTCGGCTTCACCTCTTGGGCCTGAGCCTCCAGGGCATCATAATCAATGTGCTCATCCTCCGCACTGACCCCATAATGAGTCACATCATACAAACGGCCGGAAAAATTCGCCGGATGTCCGTGAGTCAAATGCCCTCCGTGCGCGAGATCCATCGTCAAAATCTTATCCCCAGGCTCCAGCACCGCGAAATACACAGCGGTATTCGCCTGCGAACCAGAATGCGGCTGCACATTGGCATGATCCGCCCCAAAGAGCTCCTTCAGCCGCTGAATCGCCAGCTCCTCAACCACATCAACATTCTCACAACCACCATACCAACGGCGACCCGGATAGCCTTCCGCATATTTATTGGTCAGCAGTGAGCCTTGCGCCTCCATCACCGCCGGGCTCGCAAAGTTCTCTGAAGCAATCAGCTCAATATGACTCCGCTGGCGACGCTCTTCCCCTTGCACCGCAGCGAAAACCTCTGGGTCAGTCATCGCCAAGCGGCTTCCAGAAGCCTTACAGAGGCGGCCTTCATGCCGGCCTCCTTCAAATTCTGCAGCGAGAAATACCGCGACCATCTCCTGAGCCATCTCCTGAGAAACAACCTTCTGGCCGAGGCAGAGAACATTCGCATTATTATGTGAGCGGATGATTTCCGCTTCCTCCACCGTCCGCACATTGGCTGCTCTCACATCGCGAAAGCGATTCGCAGTGAGGCACACCCCGACTCCTGAAGTACAACAAAGAATACCGCGCTCGACCCGCCCCTCATGCACCGCCCGGCCCACTTCATTCGCAAAATCCGAATAATCCACCGAGTCACTCCCATGAGTGCCATAATCCACCACTTCATGGCCGTTTGCCTCCAAACCAGCTACAATAGCATCCTTCAGCTCTACTCCACCGTGATCGGCACCGACTGCCACTCGAAATGATTTTGCACTCATTGAACTGCCCCTTCCCTGACTCCTAATAAGTGAAATGGCAAGTGCTCACTTTAAGGAATGAAGCAAAGCGCTCACATTTTCATCACCCCCATCAGAAAATCAGCCTAAAAAAACCCCTTCTCCCCCCCTTGACCTCCGAGAAAATCCTCCCTAGCCTCCCGCCCCGCGTTAATTATCGGTTTTCAAAAATCAACCAACGCCCGCCATGAACATTTCACTGGAGAAACAACCCAAATGCCTCGCCGAGCTGAAAGCCGAGGTTCCCGCCGACCTCGCTAATAAAGAGCGTCAATCCGTATTGAAGGCCTTTATTCGCGAAGCCCGCATTCCTGGCTTCCGCCCCGGTAAGGCTCCAAAGAGCATCATCGAAAAGCATCACGGCGAAGCCATCAACAATGAGCTTGAGGAACGTCTGATCAATGCTGCGATCCAAGAGGCCATCAAAAAGCACGACGATCTCAAGATCATCAATATCAAAACGCCAGAGAATGTCACTCACGCTGCAGACGGAACCTTTTCCTTCAACGCAGGGCTCGTCCTCTCTCCGGAATTCAGTCTCCCTGAATACAAGGGACTGGAAATTGAAGTTCCCAAAGCCGAAATCACAGACGAGATCATCGACCAAAATCTCGACCAGCTCCGCCAGCGCTTCGCAGATTATTCCGATGTCGAAGATCGCGCCATCGAAGAAGGCGACCTCGTCGTCATCGACTACACCTCTACCATTGATGGAAAACCCCTCGATGAAGTTGCAGGAGAACAGGCCAAAACTCTCGCGGCCAACGAAGGATACTGGATCCGCATTGAAGAAGAAGCTTTCTTCCCTGGATTCACCGACGCCCTCATCGGGGCAAAGCCTGGCGAGGAAAAAGAAATCTCCGTCACCTTGCCAAATGATTTCCCTCTCGCTGAAATTCGCGAAAAAGACGCCCTCTTCCATGTGAGTGTCAAACAAATCAAGCACGAGACTCTTCCCGAACTCGACGACGAATTTGCCGAGAAAATCAACCCCGGCAAAACTCTCGAGGACCTCAAAACCCTCATCAGAGACGACCTCGAGCGCCGCCAAAAATCTCAACTCGAAGAATATAAAGTGCAGGCCGTCATTGCCAAACTCGTCGAGAGCGTAGAGTTCGAGCTCCCCGAAGAAATCCTCCAAGCTGAAACTCAAGGACAGGCTGATCAAATCGTCCAAGAAGCCTCCCAATCTGGAGCGAGCGATGATGAAATGACCGATCAGCAAGATGAAATCAAAGAAGAAGCGACTGCCCGTGCCACCACGAATCTCAAGTCAAACTTCCTCCTTCAGGAAATCGCGGATGCTGAAAAGCTGCAAATCACGAACCAAGAGCTCATGCAACGTCTCACCTTAATGGCGAAGCAAGCTAAGGAACCGACTAAAAAGTATATCAAGCAGCTTCAGAGAAACGGACAGATCAATAACGTCCGCCAAAACATGATCCTCGCCAAAGCCGTTGACTTACTCGTAGACAACGCGAGCATTACTGAGATCGAACCAACCGAAGACGAAAATGCTCAATAACATTCATCACAACGGAACCAGCGAAGGCCCGCAGAATAATTACTACATCCCCACCGTCATCGAATCTGATGGCCGGGGTGAACGTGCCTTTGACATCTACTCCCGCCTCCTTAAGGACCGGATCATCTTCATCGGAACAGGCATCGATGATGGCGTCGCGAATAGCGTCATTGCCCAAATGCTCTTCCTCCAGATGCAGGATCCTAAAAAGGATATCCATATTTACATCAACTCCCCAGGTGGCTCGGTCACCGCCGGTCTCGCCATTTACGATACCATGCAGTTCCTCACCTGTGACGTGAACACCTACTGCATCGGCATCTGCGCCTCCATGGGATCGGTCCTCCTCACCGCGGGAACAAAAGGTAAGCGCTTCGCTCTCCCAAACTCCCACGTCATGATCCACCAAGTCTCAGGAGGAGCACAAGGGACCGCAGCAGATGTTGAGCGCACCGTAGAATTCATGTATTCTCTCAAACGCCGCCTCAACGATGTCCTCGCTCACCACACGGGCAAAACAGCCAAAGAAGTGGAAAAAGATGCGGACCGTGACAACTACATGTCAGCAGAAGAATCTGTCGCATACGGCCTCGTGGATAAAGTCCTCGAGAACAAGAAAGAACTCCCCGCACCTGCGGACGAGAAAAAAGAGAACTAACGGTCTCCCTCATTTTAGATCTAATCAAAAGCGGTCCTCCAGAAATGGGGACCGCTTTTTTTATTCTCCCAAAAACTGGACTTCCCCCGATTGAGTGGACAGGACATGCACAGCTTGAAATCCCTACCATCAGAGAAAAATATGAACTCCGCAAGCGGAGGCGGGAAGAAAAGACGCGTGCCGACCGAGCCATAGAGAGCGGCTGACTCAGAAGGATGAAATGGCGCACGACTGAACTTGCGAAACAGTGCCAGCCCATCGAACGCCCATCGAACAATGACGGAGCGGTCATTCGCAGGACGGCTTGGGGCGATCGTTTCGCCGACAAGATGACGCCTACAGCCCTATCAATGCGCCCATTCCTGCGCCAGGATGCCCCTCACTCTCCCGCCATAAAACCATTACAGATACAGGAATTGAGAACCATCAGGCTTAAATTATGTCTGGCGTAAAATTTGTAAAATTTGACGAAGAGCCAAATTTGACGCCATATTTTCAGACATCAGTTGCACCTCACTTCGGGGTGTGTTGAACTTTGAAATCAACGCACTTCGAATCGGCGTCGGTGGTGAAGGTGAGGGTGTATTTGCTTTCTTTGGGCAGGTTTTTCATGCCCATCACCACTACGAAATCGGACCCGATATGCTTTGTCTCAATCAATTCACGGCGTAGTGTCCGGAAGATAATGGCAATTGCCTGAGCGATTTCGACAGCATCCTCTTCGGATTCAATTTTATTCCCCTTCAGATATTTCAGGAATTCATTCGCTTGGATTCCGGTGCGGGAAACCATGTGTTTATCGCCCTTTGAGCAGATGACAAAATCCACCATGGCCAAGGAACGATCCTCGGTATCACCATGCACACCAAAAAGAATGGAAGCGGTGTGGAATTCGCATCTGGGGAATCGTTTCTCAATTATGGGATACTTGAGTTTCCCCGCGAAGTTGATGTCGAATCCTTCATGGCCAAGATGCTTCTCAAGGATGGGGCGTAATGCTCTTGCTGTTGGGGAATCGTTGCCTCTTTCGGGGAGATTCCTCAAGATCTCCTCGGAAAGGCCAGCTGTTGTTATGATTGGGGTATCTTGGGCGAGGCAGCAGCCTAAAGATGATAAGATAATGGCTAAAAAAGTTTTCATTATTTTTAGGTAAATTTAACTTCTAAGGTAGATTGGTCATTTTTTTTGCTACAACTTGTACTTGATTTCCTTGTTGATTGACTAAGACAAAGATGGTTCGATAACCATCTTTGCTATCTTTTTCCCAGGCCAATTCAGTTCCAAATGGACCTGTTTCATATGAAGGATCATAAATCTCACTATCGTATTTGGCAACGAAATGGTTGATGAAACCGGGCGGTGGCTTCGGGTTGTTTTGACCTGACATTTTTCCTAGACATTTTTCCTAGACATGAGACTTGGCGGGATGGTAGTGTCATCTTCTATGTTTGCATGTATATTCATCTTTTCACTCTAATGTCTTCCCCCACGACTCTCTATAAAGTTTCGAACTTAGACTAGTTAGTAATTTAAAAAATCTATTTCCACAAATAGTTCAAATTTCTGAAGAAGTTGATTTTTCAATTTTGAATTCCCCAAAAAAACCACTCCACATCGAAATTTATGAAAAAAAAATCGATACTTAATCGATATGCCCTATTTTCTTTAAGTTTAGCGAATCTTGGACTCCTGCTTTATCAAGTTTCTCTCCACCGATCTCAGGAAACTGCTAAAGATTTCTCTGATTCTAAGGATGCGACCGAACTCATCTCGAGAAAGTCTTTACTACGGAATTCGCACAATGGTCATCAGGCCTTTTTTCTCTCCGATTTCACCCCAAAACTTGAGGACATTAAAGTAACTGACCCTTCCGAGCTTGCTAGGAAAGCCATGAAAATGAACGACGATGATCTCGTCGAACTCTCCACGCCTATTGATGACTGGATCAAAGAAAATGAAGAAGAGGCCATCCAGTGGTTAGATCAATTTTCGGAAGAAATGGTCACGGGAGATACCCATGACCGACTTGCATTCTTCCTCGGATATTTGAACTCTTCAGGCCAAGTCAGGGACATCGAAAGAAAAGTCTTCCACCACTGGTCTCAGGACGGCTATCAGAAGGTAATGGATCATTTGACAAGGCGTCTTAAGAACGAAGATCTCCTTGATAGTCACCATGCTGCCATTCTCGCTTCCCTCTTCTTAAATGAATACTCTGATCAAGCATCGGATTTCATCTCCATGGTCTCCTCAATAGATGAATCTGATTCTTCCGAAATGTCCAAGGAAATGCAGGCGACCTTCATCGATAAACTTTTTCAAATTTCTGAACAAGAAGAACACCTCTCTCAAGTGGTTCAAGCCATTGAGAGCAATGCGCATAACCCTAGAGTCGCTGCCAATTTAGTTCCTCTAGCTCGTATACTTTCCGTGGACCGACCCGAAGAAACCCTCACTTGGCTTTCACAAATTGCCATGGATGATGATGAGGTTCGAGTCGCTGCTTTTGCCACAGTTTTTGAAGAGGTCAGCGCGCATGATAAAGAGGTCGCGGCGAACATACTCTCAGGCGAGAACTTTCTTAAAAACTATTACCATAAAAATCCCCTGAATAAGGATGGTTCTCTCACCGATGAAGCAAAGAACTTCTTTGACGCAACTCTCGAGTCATTTGTCAACGTCATGCTCGTTGATAACCCGCAGATCGCAGCAGAGTCAACAAGTGCATTCTTCAGTGAAGAGAAACAAAAGATCTATCAAGAAAGTGCTCTTGCTGCCGTTCAATCGATTGCTGAAAACGGCCCTCATGAGCACGGCATCGATTGTAAAAATTGTGAAAGCTGTAAAACGCACAATTAAAAAGACTCTTTCTTTGTAAACCTCAAAAACCATTCTTATCCCATGAAAATAGTAATTCTCTTTCTAGGTTTCTGCGTCTTTCTCCAGCTCGTCCTCATCGCGAAAACTCAGCGTGATCTTCGAGCGACGCACGAGACCCAACAAAAACGACATACTTCGACTCAGACCACGTCCTCTCTGAACAAACTCAGTCCCTCCATGGTGGGCCCAGGATCAAATGTTTTTTATTACCGACCTCATGATCCCGCTCTGAATCACCTCCCGCAAAGGTATTCTGAAGAAGTTGGAGCAAGTGCTCCTGGAGAAGAATTCATTGATCATCTAGGCAATCATCATTGGTATCGCACCCCGAAACCCTTCAAGGTCACCCATGCGACAGAAAACTATCAATGGACTGCTGAAGACGGAAGATCACCAGAAGTCATGAAGCAGCTTGCCAACAACAGCCAAATGTATGATGAGCTTGAGAGGACCAACTCCTTTGTGACTGACCGTAGTCTCATTTACGTCGCTGATGGCTTCGGAGAAAGAGTCGAGGGAATTTTTGATGGGAGCTTAGAAGAAATTGTTTTGCCTGGTCCTGATGGGAAAGAATTCAAAGTCAAAATCACCCAATTTGTTGGCGACGAGACCGACGCTGGTGCTCAAATAACTGGTGCCTTCACTGGGACTATCGACGGACAACCGGACTCCATTATTCGGGGTGCTTCGCAAGAAGATTACTGGTCTATAGGGATCACGACCCAAGAGGGGAAAAACTATGAAATCATCAACCGCGAGCACGGAGAGTGGATTCTCTCTGCAATCGATCAAGACGCTCGTGCAGAGCATGATAATTTTGGATGTGGTTCTATCTTCTCAGATATAGACACCGGATCCCCAATCACGCCAGAGAATCAATACGGTAACACGAACAACTAAGTATAAAAATCTCTGAATCACATCAAAGCAGTGATTCTAAATAAACCCGTTTCGGAGATTTTTTCTCCTTAACAACAAAACCCAAAAAAAAACATATGATACCAAAACCCAAAAAATGGCCTTCTATGGCCTTAGCACTGATCAGTAGTATTACCTACTTTAGCTCCGGCGAAGAAGCAGATGCACAAACACGGGCCTTAACAGCCTATATCTGGACAAGGAATACTGAGAATCGTCGCGGCGGCCGTCGCAATACACAATCGCTGATGCGTCGTGCGAATAATCTTGGAGTCACCGTGCACAATATATCGCGCACGAACGCTCGGGCTCAACTGAGAGATCTTCAACCATTCTTACAATACAATGATGGACACCAAAATCCGGGTCGAGTGTTGAATGATATGTTCAACAGCCGTCTTGGGAGGCGTCATAGAAGTAATTTGAACTTTGTGCAGTGGGAAAGAAGCAGAAGAATTGATCTCGCTCAACTGGGCGCCACTTATACAAGTCTGAATGGCCTCGCTCGAATAGCGGGTCCTTTTAGTACTGTTCGCTCCGGGCGTATTGAGACCAACACCTCAGTTCATGAAATTGGCCATAACTATAACGGAATACACAGCCAAGCTCACAGTTTTCTCGGTAATCGATTGTCACTGATGGGAGGCCGCCAAGGTAACCGTCACAATCGTTTCTCAAATCCATCTGTCCGCGTCCGGGGTCAAGCCACTGGCACTGGGAGCAGAAATAATGCAAGACGAATTCGCGATAGACGCGTAGCGACTTCCCGCCGCCGTTAACGGAAATCTGATAATAGATTTTTATTGAACTCCATGCTCGGAAGAGCATGGAGTTTTTGGTTCTTCGGGAAATTTAGTGCGCGATTTTGAGGCTGAGGGCCAGCTTGCCGCAGAAGAACAGGATGCGGGTGCGGTAATTCTCGATTTTTATGCCAGGCATGTTTTGAGAAAGGTGATTCTCAATCCCTGTATCTGTCATGGTTTTCGGCGGAGTGGGGTGGAGCAGATTGGCGCAGAAAAAGTCGTAATGGTGTGATCGTAGGCGTAATCCTGTCGGCGAAACGAAGGCGCCCAAATGTCCTGTAAACGACCGCTCCGTCACGGCTCCTGCTTGTCCTACGTTCGTGCCTCACATCAGGCAGGAGTCGCGCCGTCGCTCGCGCGTTGGTGTTCGAGGAACATTTGACTGGGCTGCATGGCTTCGTTGCAGCACCGTAAAGCTCGGATCACAGCATGAAGCTCGCGGAATCAAGTTACTCTTTAAAATCCCATAAAATTTTGGCCCAAAATTTTAAATGGAGAAAATATTCATTATTTTCATCCAAGATACGCTGAGATTCTTCTATTTTTTCTTTATATTTTTTAAATCCATTTTGAAAATTCCTGAGAAAATCTCTCAATATTTCAGATAAATCATAAATCTGATTTGTATCTAATTTTAGATATTTATATATATCTTTTTTGAAGTTTTTTCACTTCTGCAAAAAAGCCAGATCCAGCCATTTTCCCAGACGAATATTCTACAAGACAACCCACAGAATTTTTCTTTTTTCCCTTCATTTTTATGAGTGAAAGATTTTATTTTTATATTATTTTCCCGCATAGTTTTCATCCTCCCCCCCAGTGTAATCACTAGGTCTTGCAGTAAATCAGAATCACATATGGGGAGTTTACCATTCATCTAGCGTCTCTGCGATGGAGATTGTTGTCTGTTGGGATCGGGAGAATTATTATGTTCTTAAGAATCATTTATATCATCGCCTTTCTTGCAATGTATTATGCTTGGCAAAAAATGAGCACTTCCCGATCAGGCACTATTTAGAAGGAGCTTGTCAGGTGATGTTTTATTTTTTCATTTTCTTGATTTTGTACCTTTCCCCCCCCTTAATGAAAACGATATGACACTAAAATGCTTAATGATGAAGCGAGTTTCCCTAATTTTAGGGCTCCTGGTTCCGCTAAACTCAGGAGCGATTGATCTCTATGTAGCTCCTAATGGAGATAATGATAGTGCCGGAACAGAAAACTCTCCTCTGCAAACTCTCGAAGGAGCTCGCAATAGAGTCCGAACTCTTAGTAAAAATCAAAGCATCCGGGTTTTATTTAAAGCCGGCACCTATCGCTTCGATCAATCAGTGTCTTTTGGTTCAAATGATTCCGGAACCTCGGCTAATCCCATCATCTACCAAAGTGCACCGGGGGAAACAGCGTTCTTCGATGGAGGCCGTGTGATTGATGTGACCAAATTCACGAGAGTCACAGGCAGTCTTGCCAACCGTATTCCCGCTTCAGCGAGAGGAGATGTTTGGTCTCAGGTGATTACGGATACGACAACAAGGCAGTTACTCGGGCAGGGAAATAATGGGCTCACCTTTAACAAATTCCTCATTCGTCCAACCCGAAGCCCGAATACTGGCTACTTCAATATGGACCGGGAATTCAGTAATGGTGCTTTCACGATTTTCGAAAACACGAACTTCGATCAAATCAAGGCTGAGGTGAACCGTAATCCAGGGCAGGGCCAAATGTTCGGTTATGTTCGCCGCCAGTTCGATCCTTATGTCTTCCCCATCAGACGTATTGCTGGGCGCGGAAATAGGGTCTTCGAACTTAGTAATGGGGATCGTTTTGGCTTCCCCGGAGATCGTAATGATCGCCTGAATGTCGGGCCGAGAGTCCGTATTCTCAATATGCTCGCGACTCTTGATCAGGCTCGTGAATGGTACTTCGACACGAATGATAACCGCCTCTACATCTATCCTCCGGGAGGGAATATCAGAAATACAGATTCGCTCGTAGTCTGGGGCGGTGAAGGTGCTATCGACTGTAAAAATGCCAGCCACATCTATTTTCATAATTTTGTCATGCAAAACTTTGCGACGACTGATCCAGTGGGCAATCGCTTCAATAGTGTCGTAAGCTTCGATCGTGGAAGTAACTTACGCTTACGTGGATCCACTCTGAGGCACATCGCTATTCCGCTTGCTCCTTTTAGTATCCAGCATCGTGCGAAAAATTGTCTCGTTGATAGTTGTGATATTTACGACAATGCCCGAGGAAGTCGCCTCCGTGGTGGTGGCATTACCACTGGTAGTGTCGATACGGGTAATAACCGTGTTTCTAACTGCCACTTCACTCGGGTAGACGGCACCAGTCTAGGGACTGCAATTGGAATCTCCGGGCGTGGAAACAGTTTCACGAATAACCTTGTCCACAATACCTCAAAACAGCCGATTACTTTTTTCGGATTCGATAATTCATTCGAGCTCAACGAGATTTACAACGTCTGTCAGGACGAGGGCGATGGTGGGGCCATGTATGGTGGAGCTCGGCTTTATTCTCATGGCAACAGGTTCCGCCGGAATCTCCTGCACCACAACATCGCCGTCCCAGGGCTGGTTCCGAGAGCCGGGATCTACTTTGATGACTTCGATGCTGGTAATTTTGCTGAAGAAAACATCCTCTACAAGGCTGGTGCCTATGGCATCTATAGTAATAGGGGAACATCCAACACGATGAATCGCAATATCGTGATGAAGTCCTTCTCTGGCGTTCGCTCCGGTGGTGGAGGAAGACCTGCCTATGATACCTGCATGCTTTATCTCAATCGATCCGGTGGCCGAGTGCCTGATCAGAACATCAAGGAGAACTACATTGGACGTATGCTTGAGGTCTGCGGTAAGGATGGGTGGATGAATCGGGTCAATTCCAACAACTGGCGAAATGAGATCGATCCGTTCTGGACAAATCGTTATGCTTCTTTTGGCAGAGCAATGACTCAGTATTTCAATCAGGAGACGATGATTCCTTTTGAAACACAAATCACCAATAACTTCTTCGCCGATAACACGCAGAATTTTCAGGCCCCCAACGGATCCACTGAAAGTGGCAGCAGGACGTTTAATCTGAATGCGATGGTGGATCCTGAAGGTTCCCTGAACTTTGATTGGAGATCAGGGCAGAGACCAAATGGTGCACCTAATACTAACTCGTTCAGACCTGGTCTTATTACCGGGACTTTCCGCAGCTCAACCCCAAGCCAGGCGGACTATCGCAGGCGGGTGTCGCAGAGATTTTCAAACATCCCATCTTACGCTCAAGGCGCACCCTACAACCGAGCGCTAGCTAACCGTAACCTCTACAACTCTGGCCGCGATGTGATCGCAAGGAGTCAATCTGGCCTTAGAGTCCGCGAGGGTGATTCCGGTAGAAATACACCCGGCAGTGGCAGTGGCAGTGGTGGAGGCAATGGCAGTGGTGGTGAGTCTATTGATGTGGGTCCCCTTGTTGTGCAGGACCGCTATCTCTACGACTTTGGCACCCCGACTTCGCCCCTTGAAAATGGATATAGTCGCGTATCAGAACTTAACACCGCAGGTTACTACCGTTGGAACAATAACGCTTCTGGTATTTCCAGCATCAACCGGAACTCCGGTGGTGGTACTCCAAATATTTACCGTGATTTCAATACGGCCACGGTTTCGAAGACCTTCGTTCATCAAGTCGTCAATGGCACTTGGCAGATCCGCCTCAGCTTCTTTGATGCCAATAGCTCGCACAATGACATCCTCGTCAGAGCCGAAG
>CALGLJ010000121.1 GCA_937930235.1 uncultured Verrucomicrobiales bacterium
CTTGGGGGTGAGTGATTTTTAAGGCGACTTGAAATGGCTCCTCTGCGGCAACAGTGGTCATTTCCGAGAGCGCCTCAAACTGAGATTTGTTAGAGCCGAACTGAGCTCTGCTGACCATGCTGAAGAGCAGGAAGAAAAGAATAGTGAGTCGTGGGTCCATGAGTGTGGGGTCTTTAATTTGACATGAGAGAAGTCAGGGGCGATCTTGTTCCCCTAAATTTTCTAGAACATAGTCGGATATTATACGAAATAACATTGGAAAAATTTCCTCATTTGTCGAAGCTCGCTCAAGATGAGCGTCAAGGATCAGTTGAAAAGGATGTTGTTAGAGAAGTCTGTCCGAACCGGAGAGTTTACCCTCGCATCCGGTAAGAAGAGTGACCTCTATGTGGACTGCCGAGTGACGGCGATGGATTCCCAAGGAGCCCGCTGGGTGGGTGAGCTTGGCTGGGATGTCGTTCGCGAAAGAGCGAAAGAGGAGGGAGTGGATGCCATCGGTGGAATGACGATGGGAGCGGATCCGATCTCACTTGCGGTGGGGATGGAGAGTGCGCGGCGAGATGAAATGATTCAAGTATTCACCGTGCGCAAGGAGCCCAAGGGGCACGGACGGGGGAAGCAGATTGAGGGAAATTTTCAATCAGGTGATAAGATCATCGTAGTGGATGATGTCATTACAACGGGAGGATCGACCGTGAAGGCGATCGAGGCGATTCGAGCGGAAGGAGGAGAGGTGGCTTTTGCTCTGGTGCTAGTGGATCGAGAAGAGGGAGGACGTCAGGCGATCGAGGAGGTGGGCGTGCCCGTTATCAGCCTCTTTACAAGATCCGAATTGCTGGGATGAGGTCTTCTCTTAGGAGCCGAGGGTGCGGTAGTCTCCCTCACGGATCGTGATCTGATCACGGTCTAGGCGCTCCAGAAGAGGCATGATGATTTTTCGAGAGGTTCCTAATACTTGACGGAGTTCGGAGGCTGTCGCTTGGCCGTTCGCTTGGATATGCTCGGTGATCTGTCGCACGGCATCTTGATAGGCTTCTTTTCCAAGGGTGACTTTGGGATCGAGCGGAATGATCTGCTTTGTACGCGAAAGGAATTTATAGGCCGCTTCGTGTGGCCCGGAAGGCTGGAGTTCTCCGGGGAGCGGAGGCTGGAGTCCAGCTTTCTGGAGAGTTTGTAATATTTCAGCCGCTGGAGCTTCCAGATTGGGAGGGAGTTCGAGTGAGTGTGAGTTATGGCACGCGAGATTGTCGGCAACGCGGAAATGATTCTCATTCAGCCAGTGCATGAGGGAATCAAAGAGTCCGGGGATGGCGCTGGGGCGTCCGAGGCTTTTTTTGATGAGTTCCGTGTTCATGCCAACGTGATCTGGATGGGTCCGGTGGTAGTCTTGGATGAGCTTGGAGGTTGATTTCGTGAGATCCTTCCAGAAGCTGGTAAAGGCATAGAACCGGCCATCTTCGATCACGGTGATGGTATTGTTTTTGACGAGTTTTTTGAGAGCCGTTTTGATCTCGGCCTGAGAGAAGGGGAGCGCTCGCGAGAGAATCGGAAGTGGGAGAAAAGAGTCCCGCGCAAGATAAGTGCGCAGCAGGAGTTGTAGGTCATGAGGATCGGTGGCTCGTTCGGTGAGGAAATTTTGGCGAGGTTCGCTGCGGAATTGGCGGCGAGTGGGGTGTGGGTCCAGCACCGTCGCTCCAGCGAGGGTTGCTTCTCCAGATAATTCTCGAATGACAAAGTGCTCTCCAACCAAGGCGTGAATGGGGGTATCGAAACGGAATTGTGCGATGGAGGTGTCTCCGGGTAAGAGGACGATGTCCTCGGGGAAGAGGACACGTGCCTGCGTCCGACCAGAACCATGGTGAACGTAGACTCGATGGTTCGATTTCAGTGGGCGTTGAGTGCCTTTCTGACCTGGGATAGGGCGAGTCGAACGGGTGAGCTCGACATCGATTTCGAAGCTCGCTTCCCCGGCGCTTCCACCCACTAGGAGGTGACCTCGCGATGCTCCTTTCTTTCCTTTGGTAGCAAGCGGCAGGTCTGGGAGATTCAGAGCGGTACGCATGCCGGGAACGGCGCTCTCGATGGAGGATGAGTGGTTCTGAATCGAGCGAACGTGAGTTTTGAGACCGGAAGGGTAAGCGGTGAGGCTGTCGCCAATTTTGATCTCTCCGCTGGTCAGGGTGCCGGTCACCACTGTGCCCACGCCTTTGGGGGAGAAGACTCGGTCGATGGCGAGTCGCGCTTGCTCAAAATCACGCGGAGCGGGAGTTTGCGAGAGGATGCTCGCGATGGTGTCTTTGAGCTCTTCCATTCCTTGGCCCGTCGGGGCGGAGACGGGGACGATCGGCGCATTCTCAAGGGCTGTTCCCTGTAAATCATCCGCCAGAATTTCGGTGACAAATTCCAAATCTTCACAGAGATCCGCTTTGGTGAGAGCGACGATGAAATTTTTGATCCCGAGGTAGCTTAAAATTTGAAGATGTTCCTCAGACTGAGGCATCCATGAATCGTCTGCGGCGACGATGAAGATGGCGAGATCGACTGCTCCTACCCCAGCGACCATGTTGTTGACGAAGTCTGCGTGCCCAGGGACATCGACTACTCCGATTTCAAAGGTATCAGAACTGGTCTCTGGCACCGGGAGCGAGAAGTGGGCAAAGCCGAGCTCGATCGTGACGCCCCGTTCTTTTTCTTCCGGGAGTCGATCCGGATTTGTGCCGGTCAAGGTATGAACAAGGGTGGACTTTCCGTGGTCGATGTGTCCAGCGGTGCCAATAATGAAATTACGAAGCATGTTGATGGCTACTTAAGAGAGGATGTGTGAAATTCTCGCTTTCTCGAAATCATAGGGCGTCATTTCCAGGGTCACTCTCGTTTGTTCGCTCAACTCCTCTTTTCGGTCTGCAAGTGATTTATGCGGATGCCCAATAATCTCTTTGCCATTGGGAAGGCTGACTCGAAAAGCGTTTTCGCTGTATTTCTCCAGAATAAGACCGGTGGTGGTGATGGGTTCGATCGGCATAGAACGTTGAGGGATTGAATCGTAAAGATGCTGAGGGACGAAGTTTTTTACAGAGGAGATTTTGTTTTTGAGAAATTTTTTTGTGCGTTCCAGCGAGTTTGTCTCCTTGGTTTTATGTCAGCCTGCCTTTGTATAAGTAGGATTTATATTTTATGCGCAGATCTGTCGGACAGGTATTGCAATTTTTATGGGATTAAAATAAAATAAGCCAGAAACGAAACACTTGAATCTTCTGGAAAGAATAACTCACGACACTCTGTAAAAAGTGATAGCCAATCAATATATCCGAATTTCCATGTATAAACCTCTCATGCAATTTGTCATTGTAGCTGCCTCATCCGCAGGTGTTGCGAGCGCGATTCCCGACAAAGTGACGTATAACGCGCACATTCGAAGTTTTCTCTCGGATAAATGCATTGCGTGCCACGGTCCCGATGATGGCCATCGCGAAGCGGGCCTCCGCCTCGATACGCCTGAAGGAGCCTATTCGTCTCTGAAAGACGATTCATCTTCGTTTGCGATTGTGCCTCATCACCCTGAAAAATCAGCCATCTTTAAGCGCATTGATAGTGATGATGAGGAGGAAGTCATGCCCCCACCTCATTTTCACAAAATAATCACCAAGGAAGAACGAGAGTTGCTTTGGAAATGGGTCGAGCAAGGAGCGGAGTATGAACCGCATTGGGCGTACACTCCGATTAAGAAAAAGGAATCTCGCAATAAAACCAAAAATCCGATTGATGGATTCATTTTAGACCGCTTAGAAGAAGAAAAACTCGAACCGCTGCTCCGTGCTCGTCCCGCGCAGTTGTTACGGCGTCTCTCGCTTGATTTAACCGGACTCCCTCCGACAGCAGGGCAGTTGGCATCTTTTGAAAAAGCCGCTGCGCGCGACTTCGATGCCGCATATGAGGCGGAAGTCACTCGGCTACTCGCGAGCCCTCGATTTGGCGAGCGTATGGCGGTGCCTTGGCTCGATACGGTGCGTTATGCCGATACTGTGGGATTTCATGGCGATCAGAACGTGCGCATCTTTCCATATCGCGATTACGTCATTAAGGCCTTCAATGAGAATTTTCCCTTCGATCGATTTGTCAGAGAGCAGCTTGCCGGAGACCTTCTTGAAAATGCTACTCCCGACCAACTTGTCGCATCAGGATTCAATCGTCTCAATTTAATGAGCCGAGAAGGCGGAGCGCAGCCGAAGGAGTATCTCGCAAAGTCAGCCGCGGACCGGGTGCGAGCAATCGGGCAAGCGTTTCTTGGGCAAACGACCGGTTGTGCCGAATGTCATGATCATAAATTTGATCCAATTTCGGCCCGTGATTTCTACGCCCTTGGGGCATTTTTTGACGACGTGCTTCAGTGGGGTATTTATCAGAAATATCCATACTCGGTCTACGATGGCCTTCAGGGTGTCAATAATGATTCTCCTTTCCCACCTGAAGTCGTGGTGAGATCTGATTCGCAACTTGAATTGATGAAAAACCTACAACAGAAAATGATCTCGTACTTGAGTACGCTGAATGTAGGGGAAAAGGAGCTCGAGCTTTGGAAAGAAAAAGTGCTGCCAATCCTAGAAGCGCATCACGACGGGTGGATTCCTGCGAAAGTCCTCAGTGCCGAGAGTTCAAAAAACACTCCTCATCAAATTCTGGAGGACGGAAGTGTCGAGTTTACAGGAAAAGCGAGAAGAGGAGATGTTCTGACCCTGACCATGGATCTTTCCGAGACCCCTCTTGGGTCACTGCGTTTTGAGGCACTTCCGAGTGAGGCTGCTGGTGGCACCGTCGGTCGTGGCAGAGATGGCAGCTTCCTGATTCGCAGCTTACCGAAGCCAAAAAAGGAGGGTAAGAGAGCCTCGCGTAACTCGCAACTGAGCTTTGCCATTCGCTCCGAAGATGGCACCGAGACCCCTCTCTCAGTCATTTGGTCACAAGCGAATTTATATAGCACGAGCTTGAATGCTTATAGATCCGGTTCTCCGAAAAAGTTTTCTATTAATGACTCTTGGACCTCTGCCCCTGGGCGCTTGGAAATCCCCCGAGATCTGGCGAAACAAAAGCAGACTGGAGTCTTCAGTTTGAAATCTAAGGTGACGACTCAGCCAGGGGATGTCTTAGTTGC
>CALGLJ010000122.1 GCA_937930235.1 uncultured Verrucomicrobiales bacterium
GTTTGGTGGTGAATCGTGGGGCGGGTGTGGAGATCTAATGCCAATCAGAAAAAATAGCTGGCAAAACCGGACGGCGATACAATGAGGCGGAGATGACTGAGAAAGGCCTGAGTTGAAGAGCTTTTCGCGGCGTCTTTCCCATGAGCCTTCGTTTTCCGCCGATCGCAGTGCCCGTATAAAAAGAAGGGATCATTTCCTGCCACAAATTGACATTTCTAGTGAGACTCACTCACTAGCCGCGCAGCCCCCAAAGAAAAGACCGCCACCCCTTTCGGAAATGGCGGTCAAAAGATGGTCGGGGAGACAGGATTCGAACCTGCGACATCTGGTTCCCAAAACCAGCGCTCTACCAAGCTGAGCTACTCCCCGTCGCCGAAGCGGGCGCACGCTGTTCGATTCGATCTAAAAAGGCAAGAAACAATTTACTGAGGATGGTGATTTTTTTTGGGAGAATCAGAACGGTTTTGAGACCTTTGGTTTACACTTTTGCAAAGAATGGTAATTTTTTCCTCAGATGGTTGAACCAAATCCGTTTGAAATCGAAGGGGTGAATCGAGGTAAGAAGCAGAAGGCTACTTTCCCACTGCTGACTGGGGTTCTTTTCTTTGGGTGTCTTTTTTTAGGTGGCCTCATGTTGACGCCTTTTCCAGAGAAGGTTCGGAGAAAATTAGGGTTCTCAAAGGCTCCTGATCCGGTGGTGAAGATCGTAAAGGAGAAGGGGGAGGTGATCGAGAAAGTCACGATTCAGGAGGTTTATCGCGATTCAAAGCCGAATTACTACACGCCGAAGAAGGGAATCAGTGTGGCGAAGACTTCGGCGGGGTTTGATTATAAAAGTGAGGTGGTCGAGTTGAAGGGAGAGTTGGCTTCCCGAGAACGCGTGACGCCTGGAGCGTATGAAGCGCTTTACCGATTGAGTGTGAAACGTCCACGAGCGGCGGTCTCACTGTCTGAGCTGGAATCAGTCACTCCAAAGTTAGGTGAGATGCTTCCAGGATTGGAGGCGATGCTGGCGAATGCAAAAGTTTCTCCTTTTTTCGATGCGCTCTATGAGAATAAGGCGAAGCGTCTGAAGTCTCGCGCAGATCGATTGGACCGGTTGTTGACCAAGCATAATTATTACGATTGTCAGACGATGTTGGAAATGGTCGCGGCGGAATCTCAGCGAAAGGTGTTTCTGATGCAGGGGGATATGGATGTGGTGACAGATGGTTCGGATGGTGATCGGCTAGCGGTTATGCCGGATGAAATTGTGAACTCCACTTATTATCAGCCATGGACAAGTTACAGTTGGCCCAAGGTGGGGACGGTAGAGAATCCTTTGGTTAAAGGATGGCGGACCCGATTGGCGGAGGCGACTTCGGCTTCAGAGATTTCTCGTTTGAAGAAGGGGATCGAGGAGATGGGGAGGCGGAGTTATCTCATTGCAGAGCATGACCCATTTATCGTCATTCCGGTTTATGTGATTAAGGATCGGGAAAGTGCTTGGGGGCCAAATATCGGTGATTACGTTGCGGTGATCTATGAAGGTAAGATTTATCCCGCGATTGTGGGTGATGGGGGGCCGTCCTTTAAGGTGGGAGAGGCAAGTTTACGGATGGCGCGAACGATCAATGAGAAGGCGAGTTCTATTCATCGCCCGGTCTCATCGGTGGGGGTGACGTATGTGATTTTTCCAAGGACTTCAGTTAAGAAATGGGTCGCTCCAGATTATGAGATGTGGAAGAGTGAGACCGAGAGACTTTTGGGAGAAATGGGAGGTCTCGGGGAGGGGTATGAATTTTATGAGTGGAAGAATACCTTGCCGGTGCAGTAGGTGCGGCAAGGTTTAGTATTTGATCTTCTTTTGATCACGTTGAGGTGGGGAGATGTGGCTCGAAGGAGGCGGCGCGTTCTTGTTTGCTTGTTTTGGCTTCGCGCTGGGCTCGTTTGTAGAGGTGTTGTTGCAGGCGGAAGGCTCGTTCACCTTTGGCGCGCTCGATGCGTTTGGAGCTGCCATCGGGCAGAATGAGTGAGGCTTGGGTATTGTCTTTGAAGCAGGAGGTGAGGGCTTCAATGAGGATGCGTTTGGAGCGCCGGTCTTCGATAGGAGTCATGATTTCGACTCGTTTTTCGAGGTTGCGAGTCATCCAGTCGGCACTGGAGATGAAGACTTGGGAATCGTCTGTGCGACCGAAGTAGAAGATCCGTTGGTGTTCCAAGAATTGGTCGATGATGGAGACGACTCGAATGTTCTTTTTGTTCTTTCCTTTACCCGGTTTGAGACAGCAGATGCCGCGGACGTTGAGATCGATTTTCACTCCGGCAGCGGCTGCTTGGTAGAGGGCTTCGATCATTTCTGGATCTTGTAGGGAGTTCATCTTGGCCATGATATGGGCCTCTTCGCCTTCCTGGGCTCGAGCGGTTTCTCCAGCGATTAGCTTGAGGAGGGTGCGCTTCATTTGGGTGGGAGCGGGGATGAGTTTTTGGCAGCGGACGAGTTTGGAGCGGCCGGTGACGGCGTTGAAAAAGAGGGAGGCGTCCGAGGTGTATTCCGTGCGCGCAGTGAAGTACGAGACGTCGGTGTAAAGGCGTGCGGTGGATTCGTTATAGTTGCCAGTGCCTAGGTGAGCGTATCGTCTCAATTTCCCGTCTTCATTGCGGACAATGAGGGTGAGTTTGGCATGGGTTTTGAGGTCTTTGACTCCATAGACGACGTGGACTCCAGCGCGCTGAAGTTCATCGGTGACGGAGATGTTACGTTCTTCGTCGAAGCGGGCTTTGAGTTCCACTAAGGCGGTCACTTGTTTCCCGGTTTGCGCGGCGAGGACGAGGGCTTTGACGAAGCGGGAGTCGCTCGCGGTGCGATAGAGGACTTGTTTGATGGCGAGGGTGTGGGGGTCACGTGCTGCTTCTTCGACGAGACGAATGACGGGCTCGTAGGAGTGGTAGGGGTGCAGGAGGGTGACGTCGTTGGCGGCGATGGTGTCAAAGATCGATTCATTGAGGTCGACCTGGGGGGAGTCCGCAGGCGGCATGGGTGCGGAGCGGAGGTGGTCGAGGCCGCTGATGGTGACGAGCTGGATGAAGTCGGCCAGGGCAATGGGTCCTGGAATGGAGAGGACGGAGGTGGGGGGGATATTGAGCTCGCGGCGGAGTGCTTGGGTGAGTTTTTTAGGCGCATCTTTCTGGAGTTGAAGGCGCACAGAGGGGGAGTGCTTACGTGCGATGATGACTTCTTCCATTTCATCGGCGAAGTCGGTGGTGTCTTCTTCTTGCACTGCGATGTCGGTATTTCTGGTGAGGCGGAAGGGGGTGGTGGCGACGACCATTTCATCAGGGAAAAGGTAGTGGCAAAATTGTCCGACGAGATCTCCGAGGAGGACGCAGCTGCGGTCTTCGGTGTCTGCGACATCAATGAAGCGTGGGAGGCTGCTGTGCAGGGGGATGAAGACGGTGCGCGTTTCTTTTGTTTCAGAGTCTTCGATGAATATGCCGACGCAGAGGGTCATGGAGGGGATGAGGTCGATGCCCTGGTCATTGATAGAGAAGGGGGTCAGGAGGGGGGCGATGGTTTCTTCAAAGAGATGTCGAAGATCATTCTGCTGATGGGGGAGCAGTCCGGCGACGGATAAAATTTGGATTCCTTCTTTGGCAAGCGCGGGGAGGAGGGTGTGGTTGAGCAGGTGATACTGGTCGGTGACAAATTTTTGCACGCGTTCGTGGATTTTCGACAGTTGCTGTGCGGGAGAGAGGCCTGCGGGGTCTTTTGCGCGTGGGGAGTGCTGGCGCATGAGGGTGAGGCCTCCGACGCGCACTTGGAAAAATTCGTCAAGATTTGAGTCTGAGATGGCGAGGAATTTCAGGCGTTCAAGTAAGGGGAGATCCTCGCGGAGTGCTTCGTTGAGGACGCGTTGGTTGAATTCCAGCCAGGAGAGTTCACGGTTGATGAAGTCGGTAGACATGAGAGTGGATTAGTTTTCGATGATGACGAGTTGGAGGCCAAAGAGCTCTTCAAAAAGATTGCCTTTGGAGGGGAGAGCGAGGCGCTCAGCGGTGGCATCGGCTACGCCGGTGAGAGTGAGGCAGAGGCGATCGTTCTGTATTTTGACGGAGAGTTTTTTGACGCGTTGGGAGTGGGTGCGTTCTAGGGCGTCGGCAACGCGGAGGAGGGAGGCGAGCTTGGCGACGCGGAGCCGGTCTGCCCGCGAGAGGTCGCTGTAAGGGGTGTGATTTGGTTTTGGATTTGGTCCACGATGATAGCGGGCGATGAGTGCGACAATGGTTTTATCATAGTGGCTGAGGCCAAAAATTTCTGACTCTAAGATGATGTATTGGGAGTGTTCTTGGTGGCGGCGGGAGGAGATGAAGTTGCCCACTTCGTGGAGAATGGCGGCGATTTCTAACAGAAGTTTGTCATGCTCGGTGAGGTGGTGGAGCGCGATGGTCTGGTCGAAGAGCTGGAGAGAGAGGGTGGTGACGTGAGTGCCGTGTTTTGAGTCCGTCCGATATCGTTTGGCGAGGTGTTTGGCTGAGCGCAGGACTTCGGGTCTGAAGTCGGTGGCGAGTTGAGAGTGGCGTGCGAGGTCGGAGAGGAGTCCGTGCTGATAGTCGGAAGGGGAAATGCGAACGGAAGTGACTCCGAAGATTTCGGTAATGGCGAGATTGATGGCGAGTGCGGGGACGACGGAGCCCGCTGTTTGGTAGTCGAGTTGGTATTTGCGGACTCGTTCGTCTTCGCTGGCGTTGGCTACTTCGGAGGTGAGCTGCTGCAGGGTCTTGAGACGAGATTTGGTTTTGTCAGGTTTTGAAAGAAAAGGGGTCAGGTGCTGAACTTCCTGGCCGATGATGACGATGTCTTCGATGCCGTCTTGATTAAAGTCGTAGTAAATCTGAGAAATGATGGGTGAAACATGGTCATTGACGAGGCGAAGAACGGCATCACCCAGGAAGTCGGGGTGATTGATGGCTTCCCAGGTGCGGTGAGTGCCAAGGCGGTATGAGTTGTATCGGATGACTTGGCCGTTTCGGAAGAGGAGGATCCGGGTATTACCAGGGCCGACGTGTGCGACGATGGTATTGCGCTTGCGCATGGAAGGGGTGTCGAGAAGACGGCGCCGCGTTTTGAGAAAGACGAGGCGAGTCATTTCCCCATCGTCTAGGGTTTCCAGATCGAGTTCGCAAGCGATGCGGAGTCGGCTGAGAAAGACGTCGCTGTTTTTGGCTTCGGAAAGCGTGTTTGTTGCCACGGCACGAATCGGCATATCCTGAGCTCCAAGTTCGGAGAGAATCTGGCGAAATCCTGAAATGATGGACACGGCACGCTCGATGGTGGCGGGACGGATTTTTCCGGTGCCGAAGATATCATGGGCCAGAGGGGTCGGTTTTTCGAGGTAGTCGAGGACTCCGTCATCCTCTCCGAGGACGATCATGGAAATGGCGCTGGCTCCGACGTGGATGGTGGCTTGGAGATTCATGAGATGAATGGAAGATGTGAGAGAGCGGGATTCCAGGAGGGTGGCAATATCGAGACTGTGACACTTAGGCTTGCCAGGAGCAAGAGATGAACCTTGAGTATGGAGTATGTCCAGCGAACAGACGGCGACAGAACGGTATCAGGTGAAGCCTGGGAGTAAGGTGAAGATGGCGGATTGGTCGACTAGAGATAAGAAGCTTTACGATATGCCAAAGGAAGATTCCTGGGATCTGCTGCATGGTTTGCGCCGGGAGCTGCAGGCGTTGCAAAAAATGCTTTATGCTCAAGGGAAACATAAAGTGCTCATTGTGATTCAGGCGATGGACACTGGCGGAAAGGACGGCTGCATTCGTCATGTCTTCTCTAATGTTGATCCTCAAGGCATTACTGTCACGCCTTTCAAAGCGCCATCTTCAGAAGAGAGAGCGCATGATTATCTCTGGCGTATTCATGAACATACGCCTGCAAATGGTCATATTGCGGTTTTTAATCGGAGCCACTATGAGGACATCATCGCAGTGCGAGTGAAGAAATTAGCGCCGGAAGAGGTCTGGAAGAAGCGCTATGAGCATATCGTAAATTTTGAAAAAATGCTGACAGACGAAGGCACTCTTATTTTGAAATTTTATCTCAACATTTCAAATGAAGAGCAACGTGAACGTCTCCAGGCTCGTCTGGATGACCCCGCAAAGCATTGGAAATTTAACCCCGATGACCTCAAAGATCGTGCTCGCTGGGGAGAGTTCATGGATGTTTATGAAGAGGTGATTTCTAAAACGAGTTCAGAACATGCCCCATGGTTCATGATTCCGGCGGATCGTAAATGGTATCGAAACTTGGTGGTGGCTGAGATTGTGCGTGATGCTCTCAAGCGGCTCGATATGGAATATCCAGAGATTTCTTGGGATCCTGAGACCGTGCAGATTGATTAGCACACGTTCTTTTACCATTTCTTCCTGCGGGATCGGGCTTGCGCCGAGCCAATCTGCGGATTATTTCACCTCCCGACATGGCTCGTATTAATGAAAACTTCCAGAAGCTCAAAGCAGGGTACCTTTTTCCTGAAATCGCCCGTCGAGTGAATGCTTACACTGAGGCTGAACCTGAAAAGGCGAAACGTCTCATCCGTTGCGGGATTGGTGACGTCACCGAGCCAGTGCCCGTTGCTGCTCGTGAGGCGATGAAAAAAGCCGTCGATGAGCTCGGCGAGCGGGGCTCCTTCCGCGGCTACGGTCCTGAACAAGGTTACCCCTTCTTACGTGAAGCGATTGCGGAGAATGCTTATGGAGATCTAGACATTCATCCGGATGATATTTTTGTGTCTGATGGCTCCAAGTGTGACTCGGGAAACATTCTCGATATCTTTGGCCCTGGAAATAAAATCGCGGTGACCGATCCAGTCTATCCGGTTTACGTCGATACCAATGTCATGGCCGGAAATACGGGTGAAGCGAATGATGCAGGAGAGTATGAAGGGCTCGTGTATCTCAAGTGTACTCCAGAGAATGGATTTGTCCCGGCCATCCCAGAGGAAAAAGTAGACCTGATCTACCTCTGCTATCCGAATAACCCTACGGGAACTTCCGCTACCCGGGAGCAGCTCGAAGCTTGGGTCGCATATGCGAAGAAATGTGACGCCATTCTCTTCTATGATGCTGCGTATGAAGCATTTATTCAGGACCCATCTGTGCCGCGCTCGATTTACGAAATTGAGGGGGCGAAAGATTGCGCAATCGAATTTCGCTCCTTCTCCAAGAACGGAGGATTCACGGGAGTGCGCTGTGCCTTTACCGTGATTCCTGACACCGTTGTCGGCACCACTGCCTCCGGCGAGAGCGTCCCTCTCAAGCAGCTCTGGGGCCGTCGTCATTCCACGAAGTTTAACGGAGCCTCCTATCCGGTGCAACGCGGTGCGGAAGCGATCTACTCTGAAGCAGGTAAGGCCGAAGTTGCCGAACTTGTGAAACACTACATGGGGAATGCCAAACTCCTGAAGAAGGCGTGCGAAGCGCTCAATCTCAAAGTTTGGGGAGGCGAAAATGCTCCCTATGTCTGGGTGGGCTGCCCGGAAGGGGTCGATAGCTGGGGCATGTTCCAGAAAATGCTGGAAGAAGCACAAGTGGTCGTGACCCCAGGTGCCGGTTTTGGCGCGGCAGGAGAGGGATTCTTCCGGATTTCCGCCTTCAACTCTCGTGAGAATGTGGAAGAGGTCTGCGAACGGCTCAAAGCGCTGATTTAAGGGCTCCTCCGTAAACTTCATTTCTGAAGCCATTTTCAGATTGATAGCAGGTTTCCGGAAATACCTTTAAGAACTCTAAAATGTTAATTTCCCTAAGATGAAAATTTATAATTCTTAGTAGCGAAAATCATATTTTACGCTTACTTGGAGCGCAGTGTATCGTCTGAGTTTTTATTGCATTTGCCCACTTCTCTTAACGGCATTTTTATTCTCTTCCTGCGGGAGAGAACGAGATGCTGTGTTTGAGGGTGATGTAAACCAACGGAATGATCGTGGGCAAACGCTTCTAATGCAAGCGATCCAAGCGGATGATCAGGACCAAGTGAACCTTCTTCTGCAACATGGAGCCGATGTGAATTTGGTGGATCAATCGGGCGATAGTGCGCTCGTGCACGCGGTCCAAGCGGGGAACCTTCCCGTGGTCACTGGCCTCCTGCAGCATCAGGCAGATGTCTCGGTAGATGTCTCATCGGGGGGATCTCTCCTAGTAAAAGCGCTGCGCGAAAAGCAACTGGCCGCGACCTATCTTCTTCTGGAACACGGGGCGAGAATTCATCAGGCCAAAGGAGCGCTCGGCGAATCCCTCTTGCAAGCTGCTACCGAGATGGGAAATGTTTCTCTCCTAGCAGATCTTCAGAAAAGCGGGAGCCATCCGAGTAGTGATGAGGGGAATGGTCACGGACTTCTTCACATCGCCTTAGATCACAAGCAAGAATTAGCCTTCGGCCACCTCCTAGAGCAGGGCTTAGATCCCAACCGGAGAAATTCTAAAAAGCAAAACCTCGTGCATCGGAGTATCTCCGCAGGAATGGTGAACCAGCTGCACCTTCTGAAAAAGAATGATGCGGATTTTGATGCTCCAAATGAAGATGGCTGGAGGCCGCTGCATATGGCCATCCTCGCTGGAGATGACAAGATGGTGAGAGGACTCATTCAACATGGAGCGCAAGTCCATTTATTCTCCACTTCTCAATCTAAGGAATGCACCCCTCTGGAGCTGGCATTTGACCGGCATGAACTTGGGATTGCGCGGCAGCTTTTAGAACAAAATGCTCCCGTTCGGGATGAGCTCTATCAAGCGGTCAAGCAAGGTGGTGATCAAGGGCTAGAAATTGTGCGCCTTCTCATTGAGTTTGATGTTTCGATGGACCCAGATCGCGAGGGAGATTCTCCTCTCACTCGCGCTGTGCGGGAAGATGCTTTTGAAATTGCCAAGAGTCTCTTAGAGGCTGGCGCTCCACAGGACCGGATCGGCTTTTCAGGCCAAAAACCATTTCATCTCGCCGTGGTAAAGCAAGACCTTCCCATGGTCACCCTGCTGATTGAGCATGGGGCAGATGTCAACGAACCCTATCAACCTTCACCCAGCGAAGAATTTTTGAAATTCGTCAAAAGTAAAGGCGTGGCAAAGTGGGCTTTGAAAAAATCTCCCGGCCTCTACCCCCTGATGATGGCGGCCGATGCGGGCAATGTCCCTCTCGCGCAGCTC
>CALGLJ010000123.1 GCA_937930235.1 uncultured Verrucomicrobiales bacterium
AAAATTCCTTCCGGTAAAATTCGAAATCGAACCTCAGCAACGAGGTTGTCATTTCATCTCAGTGCGCTCCTAGAAGTCTCAGTAGATCTCCGTCCGGCACCCTAGTCCTGTGATACGCGAATACGAATAAACAGCTTCTCGAAACCATCCGATGAGCCTGAACTCCGGTAAGTGAGCGATTCAGTTCCATCGCCATTGAGAATGCTGGCCGTCTGCTGCAGTGAAATATCCATTGGTTCCCAGTCAATGAGGTCCGTGGAAACTTCCGGGACCACAGTGACATCATCAGCACCAATGTTCCGCTGAAATTCGAATTGAAGAAAAGGAGCTCCCTGTAAATCGACACTCGAGAGAACGACGGGTTGACCCTGTCCCAGCGCGTGCTGCACAAGATCGTTCACTCCATCTCCATCAGAATCCCCATTAGGATCGCCCGTAAAGATGAGAGAATCCGTGGCGAGAGGATTTCCATCCGGAAAACCACTGACTCTCCACGAGGCAGCGAGGGAATGATCTGGATTGTTTTCCGGTCGACGGAGGACGAGGCTGAAACCTGGTCCGTCGGTAGCGGTCGGCCATGGAGCACTATCACTGTAGATGAAATCTTTAATGATTGTTCCATCTTGTGCTGTCAGGGTGATTTGTTCACCACCATTACTCAAACCGCCTTCATACTGCTCAGCAGAAGAAACGGCAGGATAACGCACGGAAAATGCAAAGGGATCTCGAACCAAAATCAGTCGGCCACCAGCGGGGAGAATTGTCCCTGAGCCGAAGGTGTAAGAAATCCCCTCTGTAAAGGAAGCTCCGCTGAGATCGATAGGCACAGCGGCGATGTTTTCCAATTCGATGAACTCGAAATCATCCCGGTCGAGCACTCCCTGATTGATTTCATCGGTCGTTCTTGAGGCTGGGCGATAGTGAAATTCCGAAATCACAAGATTCGTGGAAGATGCCGGGATAACGTCAACGAAGTAGGTGACCTCAACAGGACCACTCCACTGATCCTGTGCGACCCGAGTTCTTGCGGTCACGGTGGTATTTGTGTTCAATACTAGATTTGCGGTCGAAGAAGCTGTTGGGGAGATGATCCCGTCAGCACCACGCGGATCACTGCCGTCCGTAGTGTAATATACGGTACCAGCAGTGGACGAAAAGTTGGTTGTAGCACCGGGTGCGTATGTCCCACTAGGCAATGAGACAAGGGGTTGCGCGACGAATTCTCCATCGATCCAATTGAGGCGAGCTGTGCTCCATGATTTTAGATCGGCAACCTCTGTCGCGAGTGGACTAATGTTTGCGACGGAAGTCCACCGGGTGCGGTTTCGTTCAAAAGCTCCAGCGATGGTATCACGCTGAGCATTAATCAACTCATCCCAAGATGTGTTGGAAAGTTGGTCGCCACGCGCACTCTGCCACTGATCAACAAAAGCCTGCTCAAAGTCATTATCCTGAATAATATTCACCTCCCAATTACGATCTTGAAAATTGACATTCTCAATATATTGCCATCCATCAATTCTGCCGCTTCCCCGTGCTGATCCGTTGCCAAGAGTACGATCATAGTCCCAGAGAGCATCCATGCGAATTTTCTCACCACGATCTTTATAGAAATAGGAACTACGAATGTATGCGTCCTGATCTCGGCTCAATTCATTAATGACGAAAAGATTCGCATACGAGGTGACATCAACAAAGTCACGATAATCTCCTGCAACACTGCCATCGAGCACGTTACTAAAATCATTCAAATGATCGACAATCCAGTTCAGTTGAGCCATCGGGATGGGTTCGGGTTCACGAATCTCCAAATTAGGAAAACCGCTGGGATTATTCTCTGCGACTAATGCTTCCCAAGAGAGAATATATCCGCCGCTAATATCAGGCTCGGTGGTCACACTCGGATCGAGTCTCTGAATATCGATTCGGTCTTCGTCACGCTTGATGGATTCAGTCAGAAGATAAATCCCAACATAGTCATCTTGATAATTGATGGGACCGCCGTCCTCATTAATGAAGACCTCACAATATTGACTGCGTGGTGCAAACATGCCTAAGCTCCTTCCCAGCTCAAAGATTGCCTTTTGCCGAATGAGAGAGTCATCGAGGTGTTGCGCACTGAGCACCCAATCGGATTCTGATGGCATTCCCAAAAGAGAGCGATTCTTATCGTTGTCTTCTTGGTTCACCAATTCCATGCGATATTGTTTTTTAGGAAACCCAGCAGAACTCGCACCACGAATCCGGTAGGTCATGCGAGAACTTTCCGTGGGGAGATCACTGAATGAAGTGAGTCCACTCACTGAATCTGGTTCATAAATGGTGATGGCACCGGGAGTGTTACTGGAGGTGTTCGCACCACGAGCGGCGAAGGTATCTATGACAAGAACAGGTAGATCAGACTGAAAATCTGCGAGTTGTGTGACCCCAGCGTTAAAGCTAGATGCGATACTGGAATTGCTGATTCGGGAATATTGACGGCTGGAAATCTCACCCAGAGAGCCGGAAACTGAGGGGTCCTCTAGCCTCGCTCTCAGCAGAACATTTGTAGTGAATACGAGCGGAGAGCTGTAGACCGGTGAAGAGGCATTTGGCACCGAACCATCCGTTGTGTAATGAATGATGGATCCACTAACCGTAGGAGTCAGTGCCACCGTAATCGAATCGACGAAGAGTTGGCTTTCTTCCGAATAGGTCACCTCTCCAAAAGCAAAAAACGTGCTGGAATTCTCAGCCGCTGGGGTGGGAGTTACAAAAAGGCGCTCATTGCCTTCGAAGAGACCGAGCGAGATATCAGGCATCTGAGGGGAGGCGGCTGTCCACGAGAAACTGCCAAGTTGAACGTTTCCTGTATCAAAAAGACTGATCGTGTCGGCCGTCGCACTGAGGTTGAAACTGGTATGAAGTTCCGAGCCGATACGATTTTTCTCTGATGCAAAGATCAGTAAATAACTCATTGGCTCTATCGTCGTTCCAGAGGGAAGAAACCAATTCGTGGCCGAGCTGGCAGAGCTAAGACGATAGCCCGAGGCATCCACCGGTGAAAATCCAGGATTGTAAATCTCAATCCAGTCTGAGGAATCGCCATCCTCATCCAGAAGACCGTCACGATTACTTGCCAGAACCTCGTTGAGCACAAGTGGTAGGACTGGCTCATCAACCCCGATGGTAATTTCCTGAGTGCTCGTTCCGATGGAATTTGTAGCAGTCAGGGTATAGGTCGTGGTGGTAGTGGGCGAGACGACGAGAGAGCCTGGAGAGGATACCGTGCCAGGCCCAGGTGAGATGGTCAAAGTGTCAAAAAGCTCGGCGGACCAACTTAAAGTAGCAGATGTGGGCAATCCCGGTGCTCCGGTCTGAGTGATGTGATTGGTATCCGCAGTGAAGGAAGTGATGGACGCCATGTCAGCTTCAAAAACCCGAACCTCAGCAATTTGTGGGCTAAAGTTCCTATTAGTCAGAGCAGTGACCCGGACATGACGACCACGAAAGATACCCGTGCCGTCGGTTGCTACCAGGGCGTCAACCCCTCCATCTCCAGAGTTGCTGTTGTCAGTTCTCACATTGGCGCTCCATGTCTGTGCACCTGCACCACCGTTTCCGTCATCGTCGAAAAGCGTGACTTGATAATTAGAAAGCCGTTCTGGACAGCAACCAGTCCGGTTTTGGACCTCAATCCTTTTCAGGGAAAAGCTCTCCTCGAGATCAATCTGGTAATAAAAGCCACCCGCACTATTAGCACCATCTCCCGAATGGGTTACAGAGCCACTGTTACCATCAACCAATCGTGCAACGCGGGCTTGGTCTCTCCATACTGGCCCGGAAGCAATTACTGGTTTGTTGAGAGCGAGATTCGTTTGCCCATAAATCGGAAGAATCAAACTCAACAACGTCAAAATGAGACGGGGGGTTTTAAGCATCTAGAGAACATCACCCTTTTCTCAAACAAGTCAATTTTTCTAGCGACTTAAAAATTATGTCCATAGCCATAGCTATGTAATTTTAGGGATGGCTAACGGCTAAACCCGCATAGGACCGGCCTGATGAGAAAAAACAAATCAGTCAAAGTGAAGATTCCCGCTCTCGCGTAAATCTGACATCTCTTTTGCATCTACGCGAGAGGTTCTTGAATAGCATTAAAGAAAAAATCATGACTAATAAAGGTCAAAAATGAAATCATCATGATGTTTAAAAAACTGAAAAACTTAAGTTCAAACTCTTCCAGTTGACATGTGAGAAAATCTATTGTCTTTTACTAGTGCATAGTGAGATTCGCGCAATTGCGATCACGCAGCCAAGCACCTCTAACGATATGAAGCCTACAACAATTGCCAGCTTACTTGCTGGAGCCTTAGGCGCAGAAATCGTCTGGTTACAGCGTGACCTCCCTCCTCCCGAAGAAGCTACATTCGTTGAATTCGAAGGCCAAATTGCTGAAATTAACTTCTCATCTCTGACTTCCAAAGATTCTTACGGGGTTCATTCTAAAAAACACAAAAACGACTGGCGACCCTACAATGGTGTGCATCAGTCTGGAATATTTACTTGGACCGCGATCGACGGCAAGCAGCCAGAGATCATGAAATTTTTAGCGAAAGATCCGGCCATGTTTAAACGGCTCTGCGAGCAAAATCGCTACGTTACTCGCCGCCAACTCATTTATGTAAATGATGACTTTCATAAAATTTCGAGTGAAATTTACTCTGGAAGCCGAAAGGAAGTCTCACTGCCCGGATTCGACGGCGAAGAACTCGCCGTGATCGTCGATAATGTAGATCTTAATATTTCCGATAACATTTCAGCTTGGGATGGACATCTTGCCAACGAGCCCGATTCGACAGTGCAGGCCTCTTCTGATGGAGCCGAGCTACTCCACATTGAAGTTCATCTCAAAGGACGCCAAGTGCGATATGAAGCGAGAGAATCTGACGAATGGATCATTCAGGAAATTGACCTGAAAGCTCTCAATGAATCGAACCAGCTCCATACGGCGCAAGTAATAAAAGAAGAGATCCTTCCGCGCAATCCCTACCGGGTGCTTGCCACTCGGTAAAACTTGAAAACATAGGGTATGCCCCCAAGAACATGGGGACAGTCCGCCGGGGTGTGAACTTGCTCAAGATGGATGAAAACCATCAAAGGAACTCGGCCAGCCAAATTGGAGCGCTTGCCCGAAACCTCTCGATTTACTTATACGAATGTTCAGAGGTTTGTCTCATAATGTCGGAACCTTTGTCTGCTCTAAAAACAGTTTAGCTCTTGCTATTTCACTCAATAAAAATTCGTTCTTCACCTCTAACTCTTCTAGAGAGTTCAATAAAATTCGGGCTTGCTCAAAATTTCCTAACGCTATCTCAATATCGCACCAAGACCAAAGCATCACCACATCTCGCTGACTTCCTCGCCGATAAAGTGCTTTCGCCTCTTCCAAACGGCCTTGTTGTTTCATAAGATGAGCGAACTCTTTTAGAGCAGGAAGAAAATGAGGATAGATCGAAAGGGAGCGCTGAAAAGCGCTCTCTGCCTCATCAAAGCGTTCTTGTTGTACGTGAATTGCGCCCAGATTGTGCCAAGCAATGTAACTGTTTGGTTCAAGCTCTAGCGCTCTTTGATAGAGTGACTCAGCATGAAGAAAGTCTCCTTCTCTTTTATAGAGACCTCCCAAGTTGCTCCAACCCGTGCCCAATCTTGGTTGAGCTTTCGTCGCATGTGTGAAGAGCGTTTTGCCACTTTGCCACACGCGAGTCTGCTTCCAAGAAAGCCCACTCCAAACCAAAGCTAGCACCAGAAGAGCGACGATACCTACGCGATTGCGGAAATAGTGGACCAAAACCAACAGCGGACCTGCAAGAGCAAGGTATAGATAACGATCTGCGGTGAAGCTTTGCCCCACATAAAAAAATCCAGATACCGGAACCCAACAAATCACAAACCAAACACCCCCTACGAAAAGTAAAGGATGTGTCTTCCGCTTGGTCCAAATGAAGAAGCTCAGGGCTACGATCCCGAGCCAAGCAAGTACGTAAACCCATTGGTTAGCCTCGGGCTGTGGATAAGCAAACGCCAAATCCCAAGGAACAAGCATTCGCCAGAAATAGAACCAAAGACCCATTCCGCTCAAAAATCCCCTCCTCAAGAAAGACGATTGCTCTAGGAAAAATTGATGAGATCCCTCTGCTTGAAGGATAACCGTCAACGCGGCTACAAGGCCTGCCAACAAAAACCATACCCACCATCTCTTCAAACTGTTCCATAAAAAACTCACCCCCCACGTCCGTTCACCTCGATTCCACCCATCTAACAAAACAATCAACAAAGGAAGGATGACCACCGAAGGCTTACTCAGCAAAGCCAAGAGAAAACAAAGCCATCCACCTATTCGCCAATTTCTAACAGAGTTCGCAAAACTCTGCTGAACACAACAGAGGCTTGCCCAAAAAAACACCCCACTCAGCACATCTTTCCGCGCACTGACCCAAGCGACAGATTCAACTTTCAAAGGATGAACTAACCATAGGAGAGCCACTAGGAACCCTTTCCAATCACTGCCTAGAAAGGTTCTAAAAAAAGCGAAAACCAGAAGTCCGCTGAGACTATGCAGCAGAATGTTAACGGTATGATGACCCTTGGCTCCTTCAGCACCGAATAGACTCACATCAATCATGTGAGAAATCCAAGTCAAAGGGTGCCACAGATTCTCCACCCCCTCTCGAAGAGTCACTCCAGGTATTCTCTCGAACCAGAGCGCCCACTTGATACCCGCTCCCGATAGGCCTTGATTGATATAGGGATTCTCGACAACAAAAGCGGGATCGTCATAAGGCACGAACGAAAATTGAGTCGCCTGCCCAAAAATAAGCACCGTCACCAGAAGCAACAGACCTCCAAAATAGAAAATTCTTTGTTTCTCAGCTGTCATGATCACAGAACACTACAAAAAATGCGATTGTCCAACCGGACAATCGCATGAATGAATTACGATTTGAAGTGTGATAAAAATTCTATCGACGGCGGCGAGCCGCCAATCCCAAGAGGGCAAGAGAAGCGAGTAAAGCCGAAGATGGCTCAGGAACCGCCTCTAGGGCTCCATCTGTCGTGAAAGTGAGCACATCCGAGTCTGCGGCAATGTCGGTAACGGCTGTCAAACTCCATGCAATGCTTGAGATTTCATTGTCTGTGCTAGTAAATCCGCCGCGCAGTCCTGCATTTCCCGCCAGAGTAGATAAGAAAGTCGCACTTCCGGCAGGCGGACGATTAGTGGCATTACCAAGATATCTCAAGTTACTACTGATATCTGCTGCGCTTATGAAAACTCCCTGATTGTCGTCAACAACGCTCGTGATGGTGCCATCGTAAAAACCGCGAAATCCTCCAGCGCGAATCGCTGTTCCCAAGGCGGCTCCTGTTGATGCAAGAGGTAGTCCTGTGAAATCTGGTGCGGTCACGCCATTGACGGTCACCCCGTCGGCTCCTCGGGCCCATAGGGGAGTATCGTAACTAAAGGTAAACCCTAAGGTCGTTCCGGTTGGAATGTCTACTGCTGAATCAAAGGCCACTGTGGCTGATGGATTATCTGCCCCAATACTAAAGGAAAAGTCAGAAGCGCTAGTGAAGAGAGTAGGCGGAAGCGCAAAATTGACCGTCATCACCACCACACGATTAGGATCTTGAAACTGCTGCCCTACTCCAGCTTGAGTAAGATTAACCTGAAATGAACCGTTTCCAGTCGCACTGTCATAAGAAATAGTACCACCGGAAGGAGCGGCGACGGTTAAAGCAGCGCTGGCAGAATTTCCAAATGAAAGGAGAGCGCTAATCGCCAATGAATGATATAATGCGTTTTTGTTCATAACATGATTATAATTTTTCAAATCTCCAAGAATGTCAACTTTTTGACATTAGTCTTTGTTCGAAACAAATTTTCTTGACCCTTCAGATCGGTAAATCGAATTTGGAGCTGATGTGAGGGTTTGATTAAAATCGCTAAGCGCTCGTTTTTTAGAGGGTTGAGTTGTTTCCTGCTGCTCGACAATTCAGTCCTTAATGCGAACTTTCTTTAGAGCGTCAAGGGATCCACCGAAAAAGACAGTCACAAGGGAGCCCTAATCCCTAAGAAGACCAAGAAGGGTGAAATTTTTGATTTTTCGTGACTTATCAGAAAGAAGCCTTCTACATTCTGGGGTCATCATCTTGTGGAATTGCGAAATTTGGCTCATCAATGCCAGTGGACTGCGGGCTTGTCTCAATCGTTTTTCGAGCATTCGAGGTTTTACAGACCATGATATCTAACAGTATATACCTCTTCTCGGCTTATGTGTGGAATCGCTGGTGGCATTGACCTCAAAGAAGCAAACCTGAGCGCAATGCTTGCGTCTCTCACACATCGTGGACCCGATCAGCAGGCAGAATACAGGCAAAAGACGGTTGCTTTGGGAATGAGGCGTCTGGCTATTCTCGATTTAGAGCACGGTGAGCAGCCTTTTCAATCTGCCTGCGGTCAAATCGTTGCTGTTTGTAATGGCGAGGTCTACAACTGGAAATCACTTCGTCAAGAATTGGAGTTCAAGGGGCACCGATTCAAGACTCAATGTGATTGCGAGATTCTTCCTGCCGCCTTTCTCGAATGGGGAACCGATCTCCCCAAAAAACTCAATGGCATGTTCGCCCTCGCGATTCACGATGCTCGCAGCAACAGCCTTTTTCTTGCTCGAGACCGATGTGGCCAGAAGCCGCTCTATTACACTACCAAGGGAGCATTCCGTTTTGCCTCCGAAATCAAAGCGCTTGCAGTAGACCATTCCCTCCAACCCGATCCGAGTCATCTCTCTATTTGGCTCTCGTTGCGCTACTTGCCTGAACCAGTGACGATGTTTCGGGATATCGTCACTCTTCCTGCCGCTCATTGGATGCTCGTTTCCTCATCGGGGAAAATTGAATTACAGCGTTATTGGGAACCGAGTGATCGATTTGAGAAACGACTGGAGAGAGATGGCAAACTACGCAAAGAAGATTCTCTCGACGCTTTGCATCGCCTCACTCGCTCTGCTGTCGAACTGTCTTTGCAGTCCGATGTCCCCATCGCGGCCTATCTTTCTGGAGGCGTTGATTCAGCCCTTCTCGCTTACTATCTGAAGGATCTTGGGGCCGATTGCGAGACCGTCTCCATTGGGTTCGGAGCCGCCAGTGACGAAACGGTTGCGGCACAAGCCACCGCCGATTTTCACGGCCTAGCGCATCGCCCCTTTCAGCTCACGCCTCACAGTCTCAACGAACTTCCTCGCGTGATTCAGCAGATGGATCGACCCATAGGCGACACTCTGATTCTGGCCTTCGATCATCTCGCACAGCAAACCTCCGCTCTTGGCTGTAAGGTTGCCCTAGGTGGCGAAGGACCCGACGAACACTTTGCTGGCTATTCGTTTCAAAAAGCCTTTCTCACCGCCCGGAAACTGGGCACGCCGGGGAGGCAAGTTGCCGCCTGTGCGATCAATCTTTTGCCTGAGCGTATCCTGAATCGAATCGCCAACTTCCCAGCCAACCTCGGACCAGAAGGACGGGCGAAAACAAGCCGCTATTTGCGCGATTTCTCCTCTCTTTCTTTTTTCCAGCAAGCCACCCGTCTCCACAGTCTCTTTGAACCTCACGAAATCGTGGCGTTGCTCAATCCTGACCTCACTCAGCAAGCTCACTCTCTTTCCGAATCGGCTGCTCACGATGATCCTTTCTTCAGTCTTTTAGCCTTACAATATCAGCATTGGCTACCTGACTGGTCCCTCATTCGTCAGGATAAAAATACCATGGCTCATTCGCTCGAGTACCGTGCCCCTTTCCTCGACCATCGCTTGATCGACTTTGCCTTTTCTCTTCCGAAAGAGCAGAAGATCCGTCGCGGAAGCGATAAAGTGATCTGGCGACAATTGGCAGCAAGGCATCTCCCCTCCGCCATTACTCATCGCCCCAAACAACCCTTCTACCTTCCCCTTGAGCACCCAGAGTGGAGAATCCCTTTCCTCGCTTACGCCACCGAAACGCTCAGCCCCGAGCGCTTACAGCTCCATGGCTGGTTCAATGAAGCCGCCATCCGGCCGTTCCTTCAGTCACGACACTTTCTTCCGCTCAAGCAGTTGGCCGCCCTCGTCATCTTTCAGCTCTGGTTCGAGCAACACGCAGCCCACTCTTAAATCCTTAAATCTAAACCAGATTACTCCAAACTTTTTTACTCGATGAATACAGATGTCCCTAAACAGATTCAAGTCGGCCTCGTGGGCGCAGGCTGTATGGGCCGAGGGATTGCCTTCCAAGTCAAAGCCACCCCTAAGATGACTCTCGCTTGGGTTTGCGATCAAAATCTCACCGCTGCTCAAGACGCCAGTGCTCTCGGAGGAAGTGAGGTCGCGGGCGAAGATTTCCAAGCATTGATCGACGAGCACCCCATCGACGTCCTTGTCGAAGCAACGAACTCTATAGGCCCCGCTGCCGAATACTGTCTTGCCGCTCTTCGTTCCCAAGCTCATGTCGTACTGATGAATGCTGAGGTTGATCTAGCTCTCGGCCCTTTGCTCCATCAAGTCGCGCAGGATCATCAAGTCACCGTCACCTCTGACGCCGGTGATCAACATGGGGTGCTCGCTAGCCTCATTGCCGAGGCTGATTTAATGGGCTTCGACATCATCCAAGCGGGTAATATTAAAGGGTTTCTCGACCGCCAGGCGACCCCGGATTCTATTCAAGGTGAGGCTGCCAAGCGCAATCTCTCACCCACGCAATGCTGTGCTTATACGGACGGCACCAAACTCCATATCGAGATGGCAGTCTTAGCAAATGCCCTCGGCTATCTTCCTCCCAATGGGGGAATGACTGGACCTCGCGCCCAACGTGTCGAGGAGGCCTTACAGCTTTTTGATTTCTCGAACTACGGTGACACTCCTCGCATCGATTACCTACTCGGAGCCGAACCCGGCGGAGGAGTCTATCTCATCGTGCGCCCTAAAAAGGAACTTCCTCCTGAACAAGCTTTTTACCTGAACTACTATAAACTTGGTAATGGCCCCGAATACATTCTTTACCGTCCTTACCATCTTTGCCACCTCGAAACTCCGAAAGCTATTTTCGCCGCAATGGAAGGCCGTCCTTTTTTAACCCAATCCCGAAGAACCTGTGACGTCTACGCTTATGCTAAGCGCGACCTTCCCGCAGGCACTTCTATCCAGCACGCGATTGGCTCGGCTGAATGCTATGGATTGGTTGAACCTCATCAATCTCATAAAATCCCGATCGTGCTCCTTGAAGAATCTGCCGTCCTCACGAGAGAGCTCCTTCAAGACCAAGCTCTCACCGCCGAAGACCTTGCTCTACCTGACTGCACCCTGACTCAATTGTGGCGCGAGCAGGAACAGTTGCTCACTTCCACGCAATTATGAAGTCTCCTCACTTAACCATTCTGGGAGGTGGCGTCTGTGGACTCTATGCTGCCCAGCAGGCGCTCGCACTTGGAGCACGCGTCACCCTCTTGGAAAAAGAAAAGACCTTCGGAGGTCTCGCCGCAGGGCATCAACGCGATGGCAACTGGTTTGACCTCGGAGTCCACATGCTGCACGCCTTTGATCAACAAATCTTCGCCACTTGCAAAGAGGCCATGGGCACGGAGCGACTCGAAGTTCCCTTGAAGTCCCACATCAAATGGGGTGGAAAGATCTATCACTATCCTCTGCGTGGACGAGACATCCTTGCTGGCATTCCACCGCTCACCCTCATCCGCTGTCTTACGGGGCTTTTTCTTGCGGAGTTAGAATCTCGTTTTCCATCCCGCCCTCCCGGAGAAGATGCCGAGAGTGCACTCATTGAGCTCTATGGCCTTCCTCTCTACGAATTTTTCTTCGAAAACTTCACTCATCGTTACTGGGGAATTCACCCTCGTGAACTTTCAGCAGAGTTCGTACGCCGCAAGATGCCACGCCTTTCTGCAGTGGATGTTTTCAAGAATTTCCTAGAGAAATTTCGCCTCTCCAAACCTCGAGATATGACCGAAGGAGCCTTACGCTTTGAGACGCTCCACTACTCGCGAACAGGAGCCGAAGCGCTGCCTCGCTGTCTTGCAGAAGACTTAGTGAAGAGGGGAGCACACCTTCTCACCAATTCCGCAATTGAGCGAGTGCATCATCACAAGGGACGCATCATCAGTGTTGAAAGTAAACAAGAGCACCACCAAGACCCTGAGGCTAACTACCTGTCCACCATTCCTCTTCCCGAGTTCATTCAGAAGCTGAACCCTGCTCCTCCCGGAGAAGTTCTCTCCGCCGCTCGGAATCTGCGTTTCAAACCCATGACGGTCTATGCCCTGTTAGTAAAAAAAGAGCAATGCATGGAAGCTCTCTATACCTACTATCGAGACCGTATTTTCCACCGCGTGGGAGAACCCAAAAATGCAGGCCTACTCGTCAAGCCCGCAGGCCACACAACCCTCATTGTGGAAACCACCTGCGAAAAAGGAGATTCTAAATGGTCCGGAAACGCGTTTCCACAAATTCTCTCCGACCTCGCCGCAGAAGGGCTTTGTGAACCCAAAGACATTGTCTCCCATCACCTGATCCACGCCGAACACGCTTACCCGATTTTCGCCAAAGGATTCGAGCAAGATCTCAAAACAATTACCGATTACCTCGCTCAATTTTCCAACCTACGCACCACCGGTCGCCAAGGAGCCTTCTCCTATCCAAATATGCATAGTGCGATGCGCATGGGCTCTGAAGCTGCCGCAGAACTGTTAGAGCAATGAGACGCTA
>CALGLJ010000124.1 GCA_937930235.1 uncultured Verrucomicrobiales bacterium
ACGAAACCAGAGCAAAGACTCCGAGCCCTCAACGACCTCAAAGAGAAGAAAATCCGCGCCCTCATCGCCACAAATGCCATCGTCGAGAATCTCGACCTCACTGGGATAAGAGTCGTGATTTATTACGACTTTCACGAACGCAACGAAGACTACCTCGCGCGCTTAGAATCCACTCAGGAAGAAGTCATCACCTTTGTCACTCAGCACGAGCAGAATCTCCTCATCAAACTGGAAACACTCGTTGAAATGGAGCTGCCACGCCGACAAGTTCAGAATTTCAAATACGATGCGCAACCCAAGTATCAACCGCCGGTGCGCCCTAAAGGATATAAACCGAACAAAACAGGCTCTAAACCACTACAACACAAGAAACCCAAGCTCAAAAACAAAGGCCCTCGCCGAAAAACTGGACGCACTAGAAAGCGCTAAATGTTGAACATCCTCTATCAAGACGAATGGCTCATCGCGGTCGATAAACCCGCTGGGCAGCTTGTCCACCCCGCTGAGCAACCACAGGATGATGATCTGGTGACGATGAAAATTTTACGCAACCAGATTCAGCAAGAAGTGCATGTCATTCATCGTCTGGATCGCCCGACTTCCGGCGTTCTTCTCTTCGCGATCAATGACCGCGCTGCCAAAAAGATTCGGCAAGATTTTGAGAAACGAAAAATTGAAAAAATTTATCACGCCGTTGTCCTGGGCCATCCCGCTCTTTCTTCCTGGACTTGCCGGATTCCTTTACAAAAAAACGCAGACTCCCCTCTTCTGGAAGCCGAAACGGAATTCACCGTTCTCAAAATGATCTGCGAACAAAGCTCTCTCATCGAAGCACGCCCCAAAACAGGACGATTTCATCAAATCCGCCGCCACCTTCTTCATGCCAACCATCCGATCATCGGTGATTATCGCTACCTCGGGATCGAACGTTGTGACCAATTAGGTAAGGAATTTGCCATCGGAACCCGCATGCTACTGCAAGCGAAAGCGTTAAAATTTGAGCATCCATTTCTTAAAAAGGAAATCCTGATCGAAGCTCCGCCTGATCCGCTCTTTCCAAGCGCTCATTGAACAAAATCACCGCAAAAATAGAGAATCTGAAACTAAAAGACCATTCCACCTTTAATCGAATGAAAATCAATGAGTTTTGATGAATCAGACCTCCTCCTTGAAAGGCGATTTGTTTTCGCACAAAGAGACTTTGTGAAAAATTTCACAAAGTCGCTTTACGACAGATCCCATCGCTTGCATAGTGCGCTCCGCCCAAGGACGTTCCTAGGGCATTCAACTGAGCGCGACCATGAGTGAAGAGACTACGGCCACAGCCGAAATGAAGCTTCCAAAAGACCTTGCTGCCGAAAAAGGCCTGGTCAATGTGCAAATTGATGGCCACTGGATTCAGGTTCCCCGAGGGACTCGAATGATTGAGGCTGCAAAAATGGCGGAAAAAGAAATTCCCCATTACTGTTACCACCCAAAGCTCTCTTCTCCGGGGAACTGCCGCATGTGTCTCGTTCAGATGGGCATGCCACCACGGCCCGCTCCTGGCCAAGACCCGACATACGGTGAGGACGGATATCAGGAAATCGGCTGGATGCCCCGCCCCGTGATTGCCTGCGCTAATACCGTCGCGGAAAATATGGGGATTCGCACCACCGGCGAGCTGGTTGAAGGTTTCCGCGAAGGGGTCATGGAGTTTCTCTTAATCAACCACCCCCTTGATTGCCCCATTTGCGATCAGGCAGGAGAATGCCAGTTACAAGAATTTTCAGTCGAACACGGGCGTGGATCTTCTCGCTTTAAGGAAGATAAGATCAAAAAGCCAAAAAACGTCGATATCGGAGCAAACATTCGCCTAGATGATGAACGCTGTATCATGTGCAGTCGCTGCATCCGCTTCATGGACGAGGTGGCGGAAGATCCGGTGTTAGGCTTTTCCCAACGTGGAACCAATACTGCAGTCACGGTCCACCCGGGAAAACGTCTCGATAATAATTACGCACTCAACACTGCAGACATTTGCCCGGTGGGAGCGCTGACTTCGAATGATTTCCGATTCCAGATGCGGGTCTGGTTCCTTAAAGAAACAAAGACCATCGATGTCAACTGCGGCACCGGATGTAATACCGTCGTCTGGACGCGTGGAAATGAAGTTTTTCGAGTCACTCCTCGCGAGAATAACGAAGTCAACTCGGCTTGGATGCCTGACAGCCACCGTCTCTCCTTCCACCATCTCCATTCCGATTCTCGCCTGACGAGTCCCATGGTGAAAAAAGACGGGACTCACCATGAGACGTCATGGACCGAGGCGATTTCGGCTGCCATCGAAGGAGCAAAAAACCTTCAGCCAGATCAAATCGCCATTATCGCCTCTGGCCGGATGAGCAATGAAGAGCTGTTCTTAACTCGTCAGCTAGCGACCGCACTTCAGACCGAATTCCTCTCTATCGTCCCTCGAAATGGTGAGCCCGATCACAAATTAATCTCCGCCGATCGCAATCCGAACACCATCGGAGCGCAAATGATTTGGGAAACCGAAAACGCCTCTTCTAAGCTTGGCATGATCCGTGAAGGAGTAAAGTCAGGCCAAATCAAAGCATTCTTCGTCTTTGGCGAAAATATCGTAAAGCACGCTGGCTTTTCCGAAGACGATCTCGCTCAGATGGATCATCTCGTTTCCAGTCACATCTTGGCGAACCAGACTGCGGCCGCCAGCTCCGTAATCCTTCCCGGAGCCGGCTTTGCTGAAAAACGAGCCACTTACGTCAATATCACCGGCCGTTTGCAGCGTGCCAATCAAGCCATCCTCCCTCCCGGAAATGCACGAGAAGACTGGGAAACACTCGCTGCTCTCCTCTCTGCTCTTGATGAAAATTATACCGCTCCAGCCTCCATGGATGGGGTGTTCAAGCAGCTGGCCACCGAAATTTCTACCTTCTCTGGTCAAAGCTTCGGTTCGATTGGTGACCTTGGGGTCAAAATCGCTGAAACAGGCGTCACCATTCCTCTCATTGAGCAAGAGAAAGCCCGTGTTGAAAGCGGTCAAATCACCGGATAAGCTCCTTACTTTCTATCAATAATGGATATTCCTTTTCTGATCGCCACCGCCATTAAAATTGGCGTTTTCCTCGGGGTCACGCTCACTTTCGTGAGTGTCTGCGTGATTTTTGAACGTCGATTTTCCGCTATCATCCAAGATCGGGTCGGCCCCAACCGCACCATGATCCCTCTTTCCATTCTGGGATTCAAAAAGGATGTTGCGCTCCCTATCGGAGGACTGACTCAGCCCATGGCAGATGGTTTGAAATTCATTCTGAAGGAAGATTTCACCCCGGATTATGTACGGAAATTTTTCTTCTGGCTTGCTCCCTGTATGACCATGGTGCCTGCGCTGGTGACCATGGCGGTCGTTCCTTTTGGGAGTCCCATGGAGATCGGCGGTCAGATCATCCCCATGGCCGTGGCTGATCTCAATGTCGGCCCTCTCTTCATCTTCGCCATCGCCTCCCTTTCTGTTTACGGAATCACGCTGGCCGGATGGTCCTCGAATTCGAAGTACCCCTTCTTCGGCGGCGTGCGCTCTTGCGCCCAGATGATCTCGTATGAAATCGCTCTCGGACTCTCCATTGTCCCCATTTTGATGTTTTTCGAAACCCTCAACCTTGGGCACATCATCGAATATCAAGTCAATAACGGCTGGCTTCTCCTGCCACTCTGGGGCGAAGGCCTATCGTTTCATCGCGTGCTCCTGATGATTCCCCTGGGCATCTCTTTCTTCATCTTCACCACTTCCATCTTTGCGGAAACGAACCGGATGCCCTTCGATCTTCCTGAGTGCGAAACCGAACTCGTCGGGGGGTATCACACAGAATATTCTTCCATGAAATTCGCCCTGTTCTTCCTCGGGGAATACGCGGCAATGATCATCGGATCCGCTCTGATTGTGACGCTCTTCTTTGGCGGATGGTCCATCGGCTTTGGCTTAGATAACCTCCTCCCTATTGGGGCATGGTGGGTGAGCTTACTCCACATTGGGGTCTTCCTTACGAAGGTCACGCTCTTCTGCCTCTTCTTCATCTTGGTCCGCTGGACGATCCCTCGTTTCCGCTACGATCAACTGATGAATCTCGGTTGGATCGTTTTTTTCGAAGCCGCCCTCATTAATGTCATCATCATGGCTCTGATGTTAGCTTACCCCTATCAGCCTGTCGCCAGCGGAATCGGGGCCGTTCTTCTGATCATTGCAACCGTCGTTCTTATCAAAATCGCCAAATCCGTTTTGCAAAAACCGAATGCTCTCGGATCTGTCTAAATTCCATTTTTAAGTCCCATATTATAATGGCTACCATCAAAGTTACCCGTCCTAAACTCACCGCTGGTGAGAAAATTTACTTTGGCTCTATTTTCAAAGGGATGATTGTCACTCTCAAGCATGCCTACAGATCTCTCCGAGGAAAGAGCGTCGGCTCAAAAGAACTCGCCTCCTCGGGCCTCGGAATCACCATGCAGTATCCCGAGCAGAAGTGGGATGAACACCTCCCAGAATACTACCGAGGAGTCCCCGCTCTTGTCACAGATGAGCAGGACCGTGAACGCTGCGTCTCTTGCCAGCTCTGCGAATTCATTTGCCCGCCCAAGGCCATCAAAATCACTCCCGGAGAAATCCCGAACAAAGATGAATGGGCTCACGTGGAGAAGCGGCCACAGTCTTTCGACATTGATATGATCCGCTGCATTTACTGTGGCATGTGCGAGGAAGTCTGCCCCGAACAAGCAATCTATCTCCGCCCCGATTATGTTGTCACCGGAAATAGCCGCTCCGATATGGTGCATGATAAAGAACGTCTCTACGAAATCGGCGGTAAGCGCGTCGGCCTCGTGAATAAGTGGAATAAACTGAAGTAACATTTCATGGACACATTCCTCTTTTATCTCTTTAGCGCCATTGCGGTGGTGGGCGCCATTTGCCTTGTGAGCTTTCGCAATCCGGTGGCCAGCGCCCTCTCGATGGTTCTCTCCTTTGTCGGACTGGCGGCTCTCTTTATTGGGCTCAATGCCTTCTTTGTCGGGATCGTGCAAATCCTTGTCTATGCCGGCGCTATCATGGTGCTCTTTATTTTCATCATCATGCTCCTCGATCTCAACTCTGAGGAGAAAGTTGCTTTCAAATCCGGCACTCTCGCCGCAGGGATTATCCTCCCTCTTCTCCTGATCGTGCAGGTCTTAGGAGTTGTGCAAGATGGACCGGATGATGACGCCTTCGATGAAATCACTCCCGCGACCTTAGAAAAATCCGCCGAATCCTTCGTGAGACTTGATCAGGCAGGCGAACCTCTTCCTGAAAAAGATCAAAGTGCCATCTATCGCAGCCTGACTCACCCGAAGACGCCCAAACTCCCAGACACCAATCTGTTAGGGCGTACCATTTTTCAATCCTTTAACTTCCCTCTCCAGATCATGGGCGTGCTTCTTCTCGTCGCCACGATCGGGGTAGTGGTTCTTTCTAAACGCACTACCAAAAAGGCGAACTCCTGATTTTCTGAAACCATGGCTTCCCTCAACGACTACCTCTTTGTCTCCGGCCTCCTCTTTGCCATTGGGCTCGCCGGGGTCATCATCCGACGAAACATCATCGTGATTTTCATGTGTCTTGAAATGATGCTCGCCGCCGCCAATCTGACGCTTGTGGCATTTTCTCGCCATCACATGCACAACGGCCTTCCGGACTACGATGGCCAGGCTTTGGTCTTCTTCATCATCACCGTTGCAGCGGCGGAAGTTGCGGTAGGTCTCGCTATCATCGTCGCACTCTACCGCTCTCGCCAGACGATCAATGTGAGCGATCTCACCTCCATGCGCGGTTAATTGAATTTCTCTCCAATCTGAATTATGCACTCACTCGCTTGGATCATCCTCGCTCTCCCGCTCGTTTCTGCGGCCGCAATTCATTTGGGCCTCAAACGAATGCCTGGGATTTCGGCTCTCGTTGCCACGGCTTCGGCAGGACTCACCCTCATTCTGTCACTCATTCTTCTTCTCAAAGCTGAAGATTCTGTGGTCTCGTTTCAATGGGCTTCCCTGCCTGGACTGCAAGTTGAGATCGGCCTGCAGCTCGATCGGTTTGCGCGTAACATGATGATCGTCGTTACCGGCGTTGGCACCCTCGTTCACATCTTCTCTCTCGCTTACATGGCCGATGATAAAGCGAAAGCGCGCTACTTCTGTGCACTTTCTCTTTTCATGTTCTCCATGACAGGAATCGTCCTTGCTTCGAATTTCCTCATGATGTTCATCTTCTGGGAGCTCGTTGGCCTCAGCTCTTACCTCCTTATTGGACATTGGTATCACAAAGATTCTGCGGCAGATGCCGCCAAGAAGGCCTTTCTCACTAATCGGATCGGAGACTTTGGATTCATGATCGGCATCCTGATGCTCTGGGGAATCACTGATTCTTTCGCCTTCGAGGGAATTGCGCAATTCTTTGCCGCCGGGCCGGAAACAACCTGGATGCTAGGAGTAGCGATTCTCTGCATCTTTGCTGGGGCGATGGGAAAATCTGCGCAAGCCCCCTTACACGTCTGGTTGCCAGACGCGATGGAAGGCCCCACTCCCGTCTCCGCACTCATTCACGCGGCCACCATGGTCGCCGCAGGTGTCTTCATGATGGCTCGCTTATATACTTCCATTGGCACCGAAATGATCGAAGGGCTTTGGGGTGTTGAATGGATTGCCTACATTGGAGCGTTTACTTCACTCGTTGCAGCATTCATGGCCACTCAGCAGGATGACATTAAGAAGATCCTCGCTTACTCTACCCTTTCTCAATTGGGATACATGGTCATGGCGGTGGGCCTCATTGCTCCCGAGGCAGGAATGTTCCATCTCTTTACTCATGCGTGGTTCAAAGCGCTTCTCTTCCTCGGCTCCGGCGCGGTGATTTACGCATGCCATCATGAGCAAGATATTTGGAAAATGGGGAACTTGGCGAAGAAAATGCCCATCACCACCATCACATTTGGCATTGGAACACTAGCCCTCTGTGGATTTCCGGTCATCACATCTGGCTTTTATTCTAAAGAGCAAATTCTCCAAGCAGCGTATGACAATAACATTCTCATATTCGTCATCACCGCTTTGGTCGCATGTTTGACAACTTTTTACATGTTCAGACTCTTCTTTGTGGCCTTCCTTGGGAAAAGTAAAAGTGATCACGCAGATCATGCTAAGGAGGTCAGTCCTTTGATGTTTGTTCCGCTCATTATTCTTGCGGTCATGGCCTTGATTTCTGGGTTTGGCTTTTTCGGGAAAGCCTTCTCACCACTTTATGAAGCGGTCTCGATATCAGGCGTGGTTTTAATAACTTCTATTGCCTCTTTTGCTGCTGGCCTGGCACTTGCCATCTTCCTCTATTTCAACAAAGAGACTGATCCACTTGCAGATAACCCCATCGCTAAGGTCTTCCGTAACAAATTCTACTTCGACGAATTTTACGCAAAACTCGTCAGCTATGCACAAGATGCCGTCGCTGCCGTCATTCACTTCATTGATGAACTGGTCATTAATGGCCTACTCGTTGATGGCCTCTCTCGTGCTACCGGTGGCATCGGCAAACTCTTCACCCGGCTCCAGTCCGGGAACCTGCAAGGCTACGCCGGACTCTTCGGCCTCGGCGTGATTCTCGTTATTTACCTTACTGTATTCGTTTCATGAGTATTCTCTTCGTTCTCCTTCCGATCATCGGAGCGATTGCCATTCTCTTCGGCTCCCGGGCTAAGATCACGGCACAGATCGTCAGTGCCATTACGCTCTTCTTTGGCCTCGGCAGCGTCTTCTGCTGGGATGCTTCTATCTGGAATATCTCCCTCGAAGTCTTACCAAAACCGAACATCCACCTCGCTCTTGGTTTTCAAGATGGCATCAGCGTGGTGATGCTCCTTCTCAGCGTCCTCGTCCTCTTTGCCGCGACGCTCACGGGGAACGCCCCAGAGGGAAAAGAAAAGCTCTGGTATCTCTCCATTCTTCTGATCGGAGCTGGTGCCATCGGAGCTTTCCTTTCCACCGACATGTTCTTTTTCTACGCTTTTCACGAATTAGCCCTCATCCCGACCTTCCTCATGATTGGAATGCTCGGCAAGGGAGAGCGTAAAGAAGCGGCTTGGAAGATCACCATTTATCTCGCCTTTGGCTCCATCATTCTTCTTGCAGGTCTCGTCTGGCTCGTGGGAGCCAGTGGTGCCGAAAGTTGGATGTTTGCCGACGTGCTGGCCGGGGACATTGATCCCGCCGCGCAAAAGGGAATCGCCCTTCTTCTCCTCATCGGATTTGGAACTCTCATCTCACTCTTCCCGTTCCACTCTTGGGCTGCTCCTGCATATGCCTCCGCTCCAGCGCCTATTGCCATGCTTCATGCTGGGGTGCTGAAAAAATTTGGTCTCTATGGCTTGATTCGACTGTACCCTTCGGTGGCGGAAGGAATGCAAGCCTGGCTCGGAATTCTCATCGTGCTCCTCCTAGGGAACATTCTCTGGATTGGCTTTGTCACCATCAATCAACGGCGGCTGGACACCCTGCTTGGAAATTCCTCCGTCATGCACATGGGTTATATTTTTCTCGCCTTTGCCGCTCTTATCGAAGCTGGCAGCACCACCGCCAATCCCATCGCCATCCCCGCGATGGTCGTCTTGATGTTTGCCCACGGAGTAAGTATCGCGCTTCTCTTCGCCCTCACCGACACCATTCACCAGCGGACCGGGACCGTCGAGCTCGCCGATCTCGGGGGCCTAGCAAAAGCAGCCCCCAAACTGGCCTTCCTCTTTGGACTCGCTGCCATGGCCTCTCTGGGGCTCCCTGGACTGGCCAATTTCTCAGGTGAACTCCTCGTCTTCCTTTCTGGATTTAGAACCTACGATGGCCAAAATCTGGGGCCGGTCCAAATCGCAACTATTCTCGCACTCTGGGGCGTCGTGATCAGCGCTGTTTACATGCTACGGGCATTCCGTAAAACCTTCCAAGGGCCCGAGGTTCATGCTTGTGAGAATGCAAAAGACCTCACCATCTGGGAAAGGATCCCTGCGATCTTGCTTGCTGCTGCTCTTCTGATTGTCGGGATTTATCCTAATAGTCTTCTCTGTCTCATCAACGGAGACTCGCCGAAGACGGCAAACTCCGAACAAGTCTCCAAATAATTTTTCCTCATCGAATCATGCCTACCTATCCTGCTTATTGCTTGGAAATTTTCGTTCTCCTCGCAGGGGTAATTCTCCTGATGTTAGAGGCCTTTCTCCCTCGACGTGAAAAATCCCTCATCGCTGGACTCGCAATTTTCGCCCTCGCCTTCCCGCTGATTCTTTTTTTCAAAGCAGAAGCTCCAAGTCCCACAAATAGCGAAATGTCGCGCTTCTATGCCTGGGACTCCATGGCGAAGTTCTTTAAAATCTTCACTCTCGTTGCGGGCATTCTCGTTCTCCTCTTAGGGATAGAATATCGGAAAACTTCGGCTCGCTTCACCGCTAACCCAGAATCGGAAGATGGCACCGGAGAATACTACTGCCTGATCCTCTTCGCTATCGCTGGCATGATGTGGATGGCTTCGGCAAAGGATCTCATCTCACTCTTTGTCTCCCTCGAACTCACCACAATCACCTCCTACATCCTCGTCGGCTATATGCGGCGCAATGTCGGATCTCTCGAAGCAGGAGTGAAATTTCTCATTCTTGGAGCCCTTTCTACCGGATTTCTCGTTTACGGCATCGCCTGGATCTACGGTGCTACGGGAAGTACTGATCTCGCCGTCATCGCAGAGATCATCGATGATAAAAATCCGACCTATCTTCTCTTTGGCCTCGCGCTCATTCTCATCTCTATCGCTTTCAAAGTTGGAGCCGTTCCCATGCAGCTCTGGATCCCAGATGTCTATCAAGGAGCACCTACCCCCACCACAGCCTTTCTCTCAGTCGCCTCAAAAGCCTCTGGCTTTGCCATCGCGCTGCGAGTCCTAGAACCATTTTTGGAAAGCGCGGCCCTTGCGGAACAAACGATTTTCATTCTCGCCATTCTTGCCGGGGCCACCGTTCTCTTTGGGAATCTTGCCGCGATTCCTCAAACGAATTTCAAACGCCTCCTCGCCTATTCTTCCATTGCCAACGCCGGCTTCCTCATGATGGCTCTCGCCGCGTGGAATAGTGATTCTCAATTTGCCACCACGACAAAAGAAACTGTCGGATTTTACCTTGGGATTTACCTCCTCATGACCTTCGCTGCCTTCTTCATTCTTGCCGCCATTCAGCGCACCAATGGATCAGATGAGATATCAGCCTTTGAAGGTCTTGCCACGCGTAACCCTGCCCTCGCTCTGATGACAACCATCGTGATGAGCGCACTCGCTGGTCTCCCTCTCACGGCAGGCTTCTGGGGGAAATTCTTCGTCTTCCAAGCCGCCGTCAATGCCCAACTCTGGGTCCCCGTCATCCTCGGATTTGTCGGCGTTGCCGCAGGGTTCTACTATTATTTCCAAATCATCCGGTCGATTTACTGGAGGAAGTCACTCGAAGAGACTCCCCTTAAGCTGCACCCTCGGTCTTTCCTAATCATCGCGAGTCTGACGGGCTTGATCGTCATCTTGGGAATTTTCCCCAAGCCTCTCATCTGGCTCCTCCAAGCTTAAGGGCAGCTCCCGATTAGTTCGAGAAGGATCTATTCTGCTTTCAACTCTTTGATTCGGATATTCCGATACAGGAGTTCAGCCCACTCTGCTTGGAGACCAATGCGACCCTTTTCCAGAGGGACCCTTTTCCCATTCTGATCCTTTTGCGTCATATTGGTGATCTCATGCACCACTTCACCATTAAAGATAAAAGTCGCTTTCTTGGAGCCGTGAACTCGGATTTCCATTTCATTCCACTCTCCCTTTGGTTTCTCCACCCCTAATTTCGTAGGATAACTGCGACCGTTTTTAGTCTTCCCTTCAGGGTGAAAATACCCGTCCTTACGCTTTGTATCTACTCGAAGGTCTGTCCCAAGAACAAAGAGATCTCCCGAATGGAAGCGTCCTTTCGCCCCTTTTGCGTTTGGTTTGTTTCCCGGAGATTCTCCGATCTGCATCTCAAGAGAGAGAGGCCAGATTACCTTCAGATCACCGTGGACATGAAAAAGCAAACCTGCATCACGATCCCAATCCGTGCGGGGAGCAAAGCGTTTTTCCAACCATTTGTATTCTAGCTTCAAAATGAAATGACTGTATTCCTTATCCGTATTCAAAACATCCGTCTTCTGTTTTGAATTAGCCTTTTCTCCTCGGTAAACATGAAGAGATTTAGTCTCTGGATCGATCTTGAACGCCGTCTCTTCTCCCGCGAGCGCCCGGGCCGAAGTCCAGCCATTGAGAGTTTTACCATCAAACAAAGGAACAAAACCTTCCTCCTCAGCTATCGCAAACGAAACAGAAAGGAAGGTGACCGCAACAAAAGAACGAAAATTATTAATCATCAAGAGCCTTACTAATGACCCTAGAAGATCCCGATGAAAAGCATCAAATCCTCCTTCGATTTTTTGAAAGACCGCGCTTCACGAAGTTTATGAAAAATGAGAAGTCCCCTTAAAGACCGATGCTTTTAAGTTCAGCCTTCAACTCGTCAAAATCCCACTCGATGACCCTTCCTTCTTTGGAAATTGCGATGAGATTCGAGCCCTCTGAGAAAAGAATTTGATGAACTTTTAAATCTTGCGGTGGCGTGAATACAAAATCGATTTTCCCCGAGCATTTGATGGAGCCGTCGTTCAACACCTCTGCGTAAATCTCTTCGGTCTCATGACTCACCCGGCTAAGATCCATTTCCTCCCATTGTTCATCTTGGAGGTGATGCTTCCGGTCATGATCACCCTGAAGCCAGATCCAGAGACTCGCGCCCCCATCTTCATCTGGCTCTTCCACCAGAAAGTCCCCATTCGCACGAACATCTAATACCCGTGACCCAACGTTCCGAGGTACTTTTTCTCCAAAAGAAAGTTCGCCTGATGAACTCAAACGAATTTTTTCAAGTCCCCCAGGAACTTGCAGGAGAATTTCATGATCGTTGATCCACCATGCCGCACAATCATCATCGATTCTTTGATTCTCAGAACCATAAAAATTGGTTTGGCGTCCTTCGGCGACATTCCAAAGCTTCAACCCTTCTGCTCTTGCTGTTAAGAGCCATTTTTTATTCGGAGAAAAACGAGATTGGAAAGTGGTTGTGTTACGGTTCTTTACCGAGAGTCGAAGCCATTCACGATACCCTACCGCTTCATGAAAATTCCATGCTTTAGGCACTTGGCCTGTGAGCCACATATTTTTCCCATCATCAGAAAAATGGATCTCGCCATTCGTTTCGACAGGGAATGACAAATCGGCCACCACGTTGTTTTCAAAAATATCAATCAGACTCACGACTCCATCGCCTCGAACCATCGCTAGAACCCGGTGATTGGGATGAAATGCGAGATCCTTCACCCAATATTTCGAGGGGAATTCCACGGTTTGGCGGTGATGCGACATGTCGTAGACAAAGACCTTGTTATCAGTCCCCAATGCGCATGCGATATGAGCTCCGTCGCGAGACCAAGTAGGAGGACACCGGACCCCGCCATCACGGAAAGACCAGAGAATACTCCTGGTCGCTACATCGATCACCTGAAGTCCCTCTGTTCCTCCAAAAGCAATTTGTTCTCCATTGGGGCTGACTTCAAAAAGGAGAAAGCTCTCGTCTTGTAAGGCTTCAATGTGTGCCACATTTTCAAAGTGAGTTCCGCTGTAGATGAGAGCATTCGCTTGCAGTCTCTCATCCTCTCGGTCTTTTAACTGTTGCTCGGCACCGACGACTAACACGCCATTTTTGACAAAATCAGCCATCACGACATGCCCCCCCAAAGCCTCCCATCGTTGATGCAAGGTTTCATCACCAGTGCGCCAGAGAGCAGCGCCTCCGGAAGACTCGTGCACTAGGATCCATTCACCATCTGCCGATAAGATCCAGTCATTCAGATGCGTTGAGTCAATAAAAGAGGGAGGTTTTCTCAGAAATCTTTCATGGAACTCGGTCTCACTCACATCAATTTTCGACAAAAGGGAAATCGCAAGATTGGGAATTTCTGAAGATTTGCGGTGTGCTGCTGATTGATACAGTAACGCAAATCCTCGTTCTCGAAAACCCGGTTTGGCAAGAACGCTTTCCAGACTCGCTTGCTCAAATAAGGATTTATGAATCGACTGACTCAGGGAGTAGTTTTGTAAAATGATATAGGGTAATGCCCCTAAAAAGATGATGCACAGAAGAAGAACCGGAAAGGGGTGCCTCTTCATCCAGCGCCAGATGCGAACGATAGGACTCAAGGGCCGAGCCAAAATAGCTCGACCTTCTTGCCAGCGGATCAATTCATCACGGAACTCGCTCACCGAGGCATAGCGTGCGGCAGGATCTTTTTCTAAGACCTTGCTACAAATGACATCTAAGTCGATGGGGATCTCCGGGACAAGTGAACGCGGTGAAGGGAGCCGCTCATCCACAATTGCTCGCAATAGCGCGGTGAAATTGGTGTGTTCTGAATGAGGTCTTTTCCCTGTCAAACATTCATAAAACACCGTCCCTAATGCGTATAAATCACCCGAAACATTTGCCTCTTTAGAAGTCCCTCCCGCAAGCTCAGGCGGCATGTAATTTGGAGTTCCAACAAAGGCCTCAGTCTGCGTGAGCCCCATATCTTCTCCAAGCATCATTTTGGCTACTCCGAAGTCGCTCACGTAAACCTGATCATGTGAATCAAAAAGAAAGTTTCCTGGTTTCAAATCACGATGAAGGACTCCTCGTTGATGAGCATAGTGGACAGCATCCGCGATCCGAACCATCCACTCCACGGTCAATTTCACGGAAGGCCGTTGCTGAGCCACTCTCTTCGCCAGCGAGCCACTCTCGGCGAGTTTCATGGAAAAAAAGGGCAACTGTTCCGATTCTCCCACCTCATAGATGGGCATGATTCCGGGATGTTCCAGTTTTGCCATCGCACGCGCTTCAGTCTGAAAGCGCAAGCGCATATCCTCCTCACCGCTATACTTCGGGAGCATCACTTTGAGCGCAACCTCTCGCTCCGGAGAAAGTTGCCGAGCATGATAGACCACCGCCATTCCTCCGCGGTCCAGCTCCCCAATGACCTCGTATCCCTTGAGCGTGAAGCCATCCGGCGCCACGGCTTCGCTAAACGCTGCTAAAAGAGCGCGTCGCTTGCCATCAAAGGATTCATTGGTCGAACTCACACACAGAGAATGGTCTAAACTTTCTGTAAGGCCGATCTCAAATATGCTAACTCTTCATCAATTTCATGCGGAGCATCCACCGTTCGACCAACTTCTGCCCGAAGCAACTCACGAAAACGCTCTCGAATACGGAAAACTTCTGTCTTAGCTCCCCCTTCAGAAATTCTGAGAAACTCTCCCAAATCGGCGTAGCTCGGCGGTGATTCATTGCCCGGTAAAAAGCGGCTCAGGATTTTCCATGCTTCCACTCCCCTTTTGGCAATAATTTCCTTCTGTACTTTCTCAAACACACGATCAAACAGCAGTTCAGCCCATGCAGAATCAAACTGAGTTTCATCCACGGAAAAAGAGATTTCTTGATCATCAAGCTCCGCTCGTTGCAGATGCCCGCCACGTTTTTGTGAAAGATGATACCGCGCATCATCTGCTAGAAAATACCGTAATGAACCAAGGATAAAGCTTCTGAACTTACCCTGAGCGGGATCAGCCTTCTTAAAAAAGCTCTTATTCATCAGCTGAAGAAAAAACTCCTGCGTTAAATCATCCACTCGTTCGCTCGGAGCCCCACGGCTCGAAATCACCTTGCTGACAGGAGTCCAGTAGTGCCGGCATAGTTGATTGAGAGCGTCACGTTCTTTTTTGCTCCCATTCATTGTCGCAACAGCCAATACCGTCCAGTTTGTTTCAGGGAAGTCCATATGATGAGTTTAGTGATTGATTCAGAGAGTAGCCGCACTCCACCTTTGAATCCGTAATTTCTCTAAAGATGTTTCATAAATTACATCTTTTTCATGAAAAAGGGAGAGAAACCCTCACGTTTCTCTCCCGACGCCCGATTTGACGAGACATTTGACCTTGATCAAATTCGCTAAAATTCAGGAAGTATGGATCAGTGACATCCTCCGTGTGCTCTACAGGGATAGCTGAGGTTGCCATATTTAGTTTTTCGGTAGTTGTTTGAGTGATAATTGCGGCCATAGTCACCTCCTCTCCCATAATCAGATTGGCGATACTTGCGGCTTCTGTTTTTACCCAAAGAATATGCCACTACACCAGCGGCTGCGACCCCGACCAAGGCAGCTTCCGGGGTCACTACCTTATGAGCGCGCCCACTACGATCATAAGCGGTGGTGCAACTCTCACCCAATAAAACGCCCCCCAAAGCGAGACTCAATTTACTTAAATTCTTTTTCATATTAACCTTTAGATCAAAAGTTATGGGAAATTATTCGATATCAACCATTTTTTATGGTGATTTTTTTATTCAAAAAGGTTCATGAGTTCTTCCTCTTCCAACCCTGGAATGAGGGTGCCTGCTCCATCGAGCGCTGCTTCCATGATCTGTTTTTTCTCTTCTTGGAGAGCTAAAATCTTTTCCTCAACGGTCCCTCGAGTAATCAATTTGTAGCTGGTAACCACTTTCTTCTGCCCAATTCGATGCGCTCGATCAGTAGCCTGCGCTTCCACAGCCGGGTTCCACCAAGGATCCAAATGAATGACCGTATCAGCCGCCGTTAAGTTCAACCCAACTCCTCCCGCTTTGAGCGAGATTAAAAACACAGGAGCCGTCCCTTCTTGAAATCGCTCAACAACCTCTCCCCGTTTTTTGGTCTGACCATCGAGATAACAGTAGTCCCATTTTTTCCCTAAAAGCATCGGAACCACTCCTTGAAGCAATTGGACAAATTGGCTAAAAATGAGGACTCGATGACCACCAGCAATGGCCTCTTCGAGAAGAGTCTCCAATTCATCGAGCTTAACGCCAGCATCTTGATCTTCCACTTTCAGATTTGGTAAGAGACGGAGATCACAACAGGCTTGGCGCAGGCGTAAAAGTGCCGTGAGCGCCACCATGCGTTTTTTACCACTATCAGCATCTTGTACTTGGTTGCGGCTTTCCTGTAAAATTTGCCGATAAATGGTGGCCTGCTTTGGAGTCAGATTACAGTAGCGTACTTGCTCGATCCGATCGGGGAGATCTTTGGCCACCTGCGTCTTCAACCGCCGAAGGACGACAGGCTTGAGACGACGAGCGAGGCGGCGTGCCAGAGCGGGATCTCCCCCCTGACGCATCGGCTTTTCAAAACGTTCAATGAAGGCTTTGCGAGGCCCGAGGTATCCCGGTAAGGCAAAGTGCATTATGGACCAGAGATCCTGAAGTGAGTTCTCCACAGGCGTTCCCGACACCGCAAAACGATACTTCGCTTTCAGTCCGTGAGCTGCTTTAGAAATTTGCGCATCCGGATTTTTGATCTGTTGCGCTTCATCAAGAATGGCAATCTCAAATTCCTGCGCATGAAATTTTGCCGCATCGATTCGTAAAATGGCATAGCTCGTGATGAGAATGTTGGTTTGCGGAATCTCTCCCCGTTTGCTGCCAGTATGAATGGCGACTTTCAGATCAGGCACCCATTTTTGAACTTCGGCCTCCCAATTCGAAACGAGAGAAGAAGGGCAAACGACGAGAGCTCGCCCGCCCCGCTCATGAATAAAGGTGAGTGTCTGCAAGGTCTTTCCAAGCCCCATGTCATCCGCGAGAATCCCTCCCATCTCAAGTTCACTGAGACGATACATCCAGCGAACTCCATCGACCTGATAAGAACGAAGAACCTCGGGGAGTTCGAGCTCAAGCTCGGGATCTTCCGCAATGGCCATGCCAAAGTCACGAGCGCTATTTTTCAGAAATGCAGCCTGCTGGGCGTTGATTTCAAAAATTCCGGAAGAACTCTGAATCGCCTCCGCATCCGTGATCGTCTCTTGAACCTCTTCAATAAAATCCGAATCAATGACGGCAATTTTACCACGACCGAAAGCTTGTTCGGCGCTCCCCATACGGAGCATTCTTTGCACTTGCTCCTGGGCCAGCTCTTCTCCTCCTGCCTGAAAACGTGTTTCAAGAGAAAACCAATCTTGCCCGGTCTCTCGCCATTCCCAATCAGGCTTCACCGCTACGATTTGCTCCGCAGCCGTTTTAAAGCGATCTCCTTTGATGACGGTCCATTGTGGCGGAAGTTCGGCAAAAGCGTGAAAGCGTAAAATGTCTTCACGTTCCCGGAGCGCCATGCGTCCACCCTGCACGATGCCCTCGAAGTTCCATGCGAGGAAAAAATCAATCACCGCATTCTCTTTTGACAGACTGGTGAGGAGGTCCCCGACCTGCTGAGCTTCCCCGTTCTGGCAAGACGCCTTTTTCCCATCATAGAAAAACTCCAGACGCGCTTCAAGGTGGCGCAGTGATCCCTCCAAATGAACGGTCACTTCCGGAACGCCTTCTTCAGGCAAGGAATCCCATAAGAGATCTGGAATATCAAACCACGGGGCGAGCTCAGAAAGCACAAACTTCGCCTGGGTGACACTGACTCGAATCCCCGAACTCAAGATAGACTCGTACTTCGCCGGTAGTCCAATCGCTACGGGATGGAACTGGGTCCCCTCAAGCATCCACGAACCGAGATTACCGCCCTGAGCGAAGATCTTCCCCCCTTTCATCTGAAGAGAAGGCCTCACTCCTACAGGTAAAATTTCCGCATTCTCTTTTTTCCCAAACATCACCCGAGAGTGCCCGATCAGCCCTTCGAGCAATTGCTGAAATTCTTTGGGGTTCAGATTAGCCACTCCGGGAGCTTCTCCTGGAAAAATCTCCCGAAGCACTCGCCAAAGCTCCTCATCTCGCGCATCAAGTCGGTAAACCTCCGGAGGAAGAGCGGCGAGCAGAGACTCTTCTCCATCGACGACTGCACCAAATCCCACCATCAACTGTCCACGTTCCCAGGCCGATTCGACCTTAAGAGGCAGCATGACTTGAAGTTCGAGGGCTTTTCCCTCTTCTGAAAGAGTAGGCCAGCGATCTTCTACCGGAGTGGGAGAAGTAGCACCTTCATCAACTTTGGTCTGAGGGTCGATGAATTCCAAACCGATCGCGATCACGTGTGCACACACTCGGCCATCCTTCCGCACCAAGAGACATTTGCAATGATTCTCCATATGTGTCCGAGAGATGATTTCCATCTTCACGGTTTTCATCTTTCCTCCCACACGGATCTCACCGGAAAGAACTCCATTCTCATATTGCGCTGACTTGACTCCTCCCTCCCGATGAATGGCACGGGCTTTTTTCATTTCCACGTGTCCCCCAGCGTCCATCAGTAAATCCCGGGTCAGTTCGAGCTCATTCATTGCGGGCGGAAAGCTAGCCTTCGGAAACGAAACTGTCTATCTTCCGCACGTGACGAAAGCCGATATCATCCAAATTTTCACCAAGCAACTTGAGGAAAAAATTTCTGTCATGAAGTCCGCTCTGGCTGATTCGGAAGAAAGCGCCTCGGGGGAAGAGACGAAGTCTGAAGGAAAATATGACACCCGGGCGGTCGAAGCCTCCTACCTCGCTCAAGCTCAGGACGAGCAAATCTTACTTGCGGAAGAGGGACTCAGAAGCTTTAGGCGATTTGATCCTCCCTCTTACACGGCCTCCGATGAAATTGGACCAGGAGCACTGGTGGAAACGGACGAAAACGGGGAAATCTGCTTCTATCTCCTCGCACCAGCCGGGGGTGGGCTGATTACCGATTTTCTAGGATGTGAGCTCACCGTCATCACTCCGCACTCGCAACTCTATCAAGAATTGATTGGGAAAAAGATAGGAAGCACCCTCGAGCATCCACCCTTGATTGTAACAGGTCTAGAGTGAGGTCGAATTTTATCAATTCCGAGCGGCTTCCAGACGCTTTAACACTTCCTCATAGCCCTCCATCACTCCACCCAGATCTTCTCGGAAGCGATCCTTATCCATTTTCTTACCTGTTGTCGCATCCCACAGGCGGCAGGTATCGGGGCTAATTTCATCTGCGAGAACGATTTTGCCATCAGTTCCCTTTCCGAATTCAATTTTGAAATCGACTAATTTCAGCCCCACTTCGAGGAAGAATTCGGTCATCACAGCATTGATGACAAGAGCTTGTTCTTTCAGAAAAGCGCACTCTGCGGGAGTTGCTAGCCCCATTTCACGAGCATAGTCATCGTTAATGAGAGGGTCCCCCAGCTCGTCTGATTTATAGGAAAATTCTACAATAGGGGTTCTAAAAACAGCTCCCTCCTCTACCCCAACCCGTTTGCAGAAACTTCCTGCGGCAAGATTTCTCACAATGACCTCGACCATCAAAATATCCACCTTCTTCACGAGGAGGTTGACCTCATCAACATCTGCCACGAGATGAGTCGGCACCTCTTTCTCCTCCAACATCTGATACATCAGGAGCGTAATCGCCTTATTGAGCTTCCCCTTGTTCTCAAACTGAGTTTTTTTCTGCGCATTGAAGGCCGTCGCATCATCCTTATACTCCATCCGGAGAACTTCAGGGTCATCGGTGGTAAACAATTTCTTAGCCTTGCCTTCGTAAATGGGCTCCATGCGTTGGTGATACCGCTCTCCAGCCCCCTTGCCAACTCTGAAAGAAAGAAAGCCATCCAATGGAATCATTTTTCACCTTGGAAGAAAAATTTATTGTCTCATAATACAACACCGAAGATTACACCTGATCAATCGACCCCTTATTTCATGAAACCGGCCCGTTTCTCATTTCTTAGTGCCCTTTTTCTTGCCCTCTTTCTCATCGTTCCGTCTGCCCATGCCTTCGAGTGGAATGAAAAGAGTCACAAAGGGAAAAAGTATGTTCCGATCAAAAAGATTAAAGAATTCTACGACTTCAAGGTCATGAAGCATTCGGGACGCAAGATCATCATTACCAAACCTGGTAAAGGTGGAATGAAGCTAGAATTCCACGCGGGCGGACAGCAAGTGCTCATGAATGGCGTGAAATTCATCTTCAGTAATGCCATTGTCCTACTGAATGGATCCTACCATGTTTCCAATACCGATCTAGTCAAAGTCATTCACCCCATTCTACGTCCAGATCAGATCCGCAGCGCCAAGGCTTTTGATACCGTGGTGATTGATCCCGGACACGGAGGAAAAGATGCTGGTGCAGTCAATAGCCTGGGCACCGAAGCTGGGTACAACTTAAAGGTCGCTCGCATGCTGAAAGCCAATCTTTTAAAGAAGGGCTTTAAGGTCATCATGACGCGAGATTCTGACCGTTTCCTAACTCTCAAACAACGAGTAGAAATCGCTAACCGTCACAAAAATGCGATCTTTATCAGTATTCACTTCAATGCGGTAGGCCGAGGCTCCAGCCGAGCTCGTGGCATTGAGACATTCACCCTCTCACCCATCGGAGTAGCACATTATGGCCGCTCCCTGAAAGCCTCTGACTACGAAGCCCGACGTGGAAACTACCAAGACTCTGCCAATATTGCCCTAGCCACAGCCGTCCACTGGGGAACTATCGTCACCCTCAAGGAGCGCGGCATGGCTGTTCCTGATCGCGGCATTCGACGTGCCCGCTACAGCGTCTTAACCAGCGTAAACCATCCTGCAATCCTTTTTGAAGGTGGCTTTCTCAGTCACCCGACCGAAAGACGGCTCATTCACAGCCGCGCCTACCAGCAAACCCTTGCCAAATCCATGGCAGAGGCGATTGCTTTTTATCGGAAAGCGACCCTGAATCGCCCGAAAGGCAATCAACGATAAAAAAAACCGTCTTGACCAAATAATGGTCTGACGGGTTTTAAAAATCAGTCAGAGAGTGACTTTTTTGTGAAGCTTTAGGATTCGATCTATTGTCCAGCTAAATCCTCCACCCGGAAGAAGTGACGCCCCGCGGGAACAAGTGCCGCGGGAATACGAAACTGTTGCTCTAAGAATCATGGAAGAACCTTTCCCTTAAGGGCACTTTCTAAAACCTGCGTTCGATCGAAAAATGAGGTCTTCGGAAGTGCCCATAAAATCACACTCACAAAGATCTCCCCAAAACGTCCAAAAATTATTCTAAAGGATCCACCGCGTTGGCTTCGTAGAAAAATTCACTCAAGGCTTCGTTGGAAAGACCCGCTTCGCGTTCTGCATATTTTTGGGCGGCCGGTCGGTCCTTGAGTGCCCATGCAACAATTGAGTTCTTAACAGCGCGATCACGCAAGGTTTTGTCCGCAATTTGGTCGCTAGCGAGTTCAATCAAATCTTGATATGATTCGCGGCCGCTTAAGGTAGAAGCGACATAGGCCTCCAACGCAATGTCCTTCGCATTCGTATCCTTCTGGTTCAAAGCCCATTCTTTGGCAGCCCCTTGATCATGATCGATCCATTCATCCATCACGACCTTCATGAATCCAAGCTGCTCTTGACGCGTTGTTTTTTCTACAAGGAGATTTGCCATGCCTCGAGGGTCCTTATTCACCCAAGGATCAATGATCATCCGGATCGATTCATCACGATTACCGACGATATGATCGAGGTAGTCACTCGCAAGCCTTGGATTCTCGACTGCGATCCCAGCGACAAAATGCGGTATTACGGCCACATGCTGATCTTCTTCTAAATTATTGAGCCAGTCGGTGGCTGCGGCTGGGTCTTTTTGAACCCAGGGTGCCACCAGTGCTCTCATCGCATAATCTCTGTTCTCTTCAGGCAACTTTTGGACTAAGGCGAGAGCATCTTGAGGGTTTTCTGCCGCAGTTTTCTTAAATAACTCCGCAAGCGCGTGATTCCTGTCTGCCAGATCGTTGAGATCACTGGCCCAGTCTAAAGCTGCTTTGGGATCGGCCTCACTCAATTTTCTTACGATGATTTCCGAACCACTGACTTGGTTCTGTGGGTCGAGGTAGTTCCGTGTAAACAATCGTGAGGCATGTTTGGTGTAAAATTCAGCAGCCGTATGGATATCGCCCTCTACCCATTTTTCTAAAACGAGAGCTACCATGCCGTCTTTTTCTCCTTTGAGATTCTTTGACGCTACTAATGCGCCCGCAGGATCCACTTCCGCCCATCTCGCGAAGAGGATCGGAAGTAATGAGGCTCTTTCACCTCGGCTGAGCGCAGCGACACGCTGAAATTCTCCTTGTAACTCGCTCTCAGAAAAATCGTTACAGGCAGAAGAATATGCAAGAGTCTGTTCTACCGAATTCGACTTTTGCTTTTTCCTAATACTGGATTCTCCATTGAGTGACTTGCCCCCCGTAGAAGAAAGAGCGTTTTGACGCTCAAGTGAACTCGACGCTTCCGATGGGTCATTTGTAAGTTTCGATACAAAAAAACCGGAAAGAAAAGCGAGAGTTACGGTGCCTAAAAATTTAACCGAACGTGTTAAGTGCATTGCCAGAAATGATTCCTGTAAAAGTAAGACCTGCTGAGAGCGAGCAACACATGCCCGTTTATAGTAATCATTTCGGACATACTAGCCCACTCTCAGCAGAATGGTGTTATTTGAATTTTAACGAGAGGTTGATCTTTTCTGAAATATACCTCCCTTTAGAAGTACCAACCGACATCAAGACTTCTTCTGACCAGTGGACGTGAGTTGAAATTAAAGCCACGTTGAGCCCATATCAAATGACTTCTATCAGTAATATCAGGTAAGAAGTATCTCCCTTCTGACGTGACATTATTTCTTCTAATGATCATATTTTTAATGGTTTCGCTGTAATTACCGATGACCGACACTGATGGCGCGTAATAAGCACCACGACCAGCGCGAGATCTGAAAAATCGATTGGGAAATACCCATGCTGGATAGCTTCCTGATTTAGACCAAACAACAGGAGTAGAACTCCCATACACCCCATGGACTCTGAACAACTCTACTCGATCGATGCTTGCTCCGAGTTCGGTCTGCCCTGTTTCTGTCAGCACAGAAAACTGTGAGCTGACTGAGGTGATTCCTCCCATCCGTAGCGAACCATTCCTATTCTGTCGGGGATTCACCTTCACCGCAGCCTGTCCTTCAGTGGATACAATGTTCCAGGCACTCACTAAGTCCATTGCTTCGATACCATCGTCGGCAGGGCGAATATTATCAGACTCTAGCAGAACCGTGCTGCCACCTGTTGCCCGGAGATTTCTGAAATCTGAATCATGGACAGCCCCTGTTTGAACAAGACCGAAACCAAAGTGAACACGCGAGGCGGTTATGCTACGTACCTGGATATGTCGATTGACTGGTCTCCCAACTCTATGACTGAAAATCATGATATTTTGATATTTGGGACTGATCCTAACATTGCAACTAGACCAGAGCATATTGATGGTATTGATGGGATGAAAAAAAGCAGGTTGCGCATGATTATCTTCGTCAGAGAAACGAACATTGAACCGTCCTCCGACGCCGCGGAAACTGATATTTTCTGTTACGTCTGCGTCACGAGTAAACATTTGGCCATATCTTCCTCCCGCGTCTTGGTAAAGATTTGTTCCACCTTGGAATTCAAAGTGAACATTAGATTTCATTCGAACCGCGCGAATTCGGTAGGTGCCTCGTGGGACAAAAATACGCCCTCCTCCGGCCGCGGCGACATCATCAATCGCGCGTTGAAAAGCTCTGCTGTCGTTGACTCCGCTTGTATCATAGCGAGAATCCGCGAGAGAAACGGTCGTCCGTGGATTGGTGTAGCTCGAGGGTTCTGAATACTTAGCGTGGGCAAGTTGACCGCCCTGAAGAAACGTAGCGGCGATGGTTAACGCAGCCACTTTGGTCGTTGTTTTATGTGTGTTATGCATATTTGGGTTTGTTGATTGAGACGCTTCTTTCGACAGCAGGGAAGAAATTAAGCATCCGTATAGTGCAAATAAGCTGGAGAAATGTCAAAAAAAATCTTTTATGAGAGCGCATTGCGGAGATCATTTCTCTTCAAATCCTTGTAAGATCAGATTTTTTGCCACCGTGCCCGCTGTAAAAGAAATAATTTTTCAGTAATTGCCTCCAACCATTTTAAATCCTAACTTTAGAGGACTTAGAAAATTTTAACCTCGAAATTAATGATTATGAGTTCTTTTCCTCCCTTACTCTTATTGTCCAGCCTCATCATTGCTCTCTCGGCAGCATCTCATGGGGCTTTACAAGTCGATTTCAATCGAACTGAAGCGGGAGTGGATCGGGCCCCAGACAATCAAGGCCCTTTTAAACGGTATGACGCAACGCATCAGAGTGCTTCTTTTCCGACCGAAGATTACTCTGCTTTTGGAGCTAGGATCTTGTTTACCCCGTCCTTCCCCAACACTTCAAACCTCAACGTTCGGCAGGTAATCAATCGAAGTAGCGCGAGCGATGCTGCGTGGGGCACGACAAATCTCGATCTTCTGACTGATTGGATTGGCTGTGACACGCGAATCCAAAATGGTCCTTACAGCGGCTCAAGCGGGACCCCGACTTATCTCACGCTCACATTTGAGGATCTCCCCGCAGGTAATTATGAGTGGAATTCCTATCACCATGATACCGCTAATATTCACAGCGACTTTCAAGTGGAAATTTCAACTGACGGAGGAGCCACTTACACTGCGATCGCTGGACCGAACGCAGATAACACCTTTAGCATCACCGATAGCTCTTCTGGAGGCACTCCGGCAAGCTCACAGACCTACGATGATTCTACCTTACTGGCAGACCTTCCATCAACGGTTCAATTTGACTTCGCGGCAACTCTCAATCAGCCAGTTGTCATTCGATTTGCTGCACGTAGCACGGCCGAAGCAGATCGAGCTTTTTTCCTAATCAATGGATTCCAAATCGATCTTGCCAAAGACACCGATGGTGATGGCTTGACAGATACCGAAGAAGCGAGCACCGGAACAAACCCCGCTCTCGCTGACTCCGACAATGACGGCTTTAATGATCGCATTGAAATTCGTGAATCCACAAACCCGAATAGTGCCGCGAGCAGACCTGCAGGGCTACTCCCACTCTACATTAACGAATTTCTAGCTAGTAATGAAAGAGAGGCTGAAGATGGGAACGAGCAGCGCAATGATTGGATCGAAATTGCAAATCCTAACAACACCCCCGTTTCTCTTCTCAACTACCACTTAACCGATGATCCGGAAAACCTGTCAAAGTGGTCATTTCCCAATATCTCGATTCCCGCGAATGGCTTCTTAGTGGTCTTCGCCTCCCAAAATGACACTCCTGATGCGCAGGGGAATCCTCATACAAACTTCAGACTCTCCAGCGATGGAGAATTCCTTGCTCTGGTAAAGCCTGATGGCGTCTCCGTTGATGACCTTTTCTCTCCGGCTTATCCTGAACAATTTACCGATCGCTCGTATGGTCGCGATGCCACAAGGAATGGTCTTTTTTTCTTCGCTCAGCCTACCCTTGCCACAGTGAATGGACCTGCTTCTGATGGTGTGGTCCAAGACACCAATTTTAGTCGAGACCGAGCTCTACTCACGAATGCTTCTGATAGCTTTGAGCTCGCAATCACCTCAGGTACCCCCGGCGCGGAGATCCGTTACACCACGAATGGATCCTTACCAACTCCAAGCTCTGGCATTGTTTACACCGGACCTATCAATATTTCCACCACAACCAACATCCGAGCCATCGCCCACCTCCCCGGCACCAATTGGATTCCGACAAATGTGGATACGCACAGTTATATCTTCGTAGATGATGTCGCACAACAGCCTGACCTCCCCCCCGGCTGGGCCTCAGACTGGGGATTCGACGACCAGGTCGAAGAGATTATCACCGCAGACTATGGTATGGATCAGCGAGTGGTGAATGATGATCTCTCTCTCCGTGGACCAGGCTACAGTATACGCGAAGCCCTCCTAGATATCCCCAGCGTTTCTCTCACTCTTCGTCAACGTGACATCGCCATCGCAGAAAGCGATAAAACAGCTAATGGTAATGATAATATCAGCCTCTATGGGACTCCCAGAGCTCGGACTCCGAAAGAAGAAGTCGAAAAACTCGCCTCCATCGAATACATTCTTCCAGACGGAAGCCAAGGCTTTCAGGAAGATATCATTGTGGAGACACATGGAAATTCCTCCCGAACCCCTTTCCGCATGCAGAAACATTCCCTGCGGGTCAGCTTCACCACGAGAGCTGGTATTGGTAAACTCCGCTACGATCTCTTCCCCGATTCTCCCGTCGATGAATTTAACAAACTTGTCCTGAGAGCCTGCTTCACCGATTCATGGGCTCTCAATACATGGGCCGTTGCTCGCTACCGTCCCAATGATTCTCTCCTC
>CALGLJ010000125.1 GCA_937930235.1 uncultured Verrucomicrobiales bacterium
CCTGACTTCCAAAAACCGTGCCAATGTTTGACGAATTTTTTTAAATCCCACAGGACTCGTAATTCCTCCTTCCCCATCGTGGCGCGGCGAAATGCTTGCACAAAATCATCTCCTTCATCCGCACTCAGCATCTCTCCAAGCACCTTCTGGAACAGCTCACTCATCGCGAGTTCCTGTTGCGCCCCTTCAATCAATTCAAAACCACCCTGACTCAAACCGAGCTCGTATTGGAAATTTCGGACAATACGGGAGAAAAAGGAATCGATGGTCCCAAGTTGAAATCTTGGAAGCACTTCAACGACTTTCTCCAAGACCTCAAGGACTGAAAATTCTCCCTGCACATCGTCGTACAATTGAAGAGCGACTTCATCATCGAGTGCCCCTTGGGCGAGTTTAATCAAAATCGAATCGGCAAATTCACCAGCCGCCTTACGCGTGAAAGTCAAAGCGACCATTCGTTCGGGATCGACTTCTTTCACTCCGATCATACCGAGAATACGATTCCCAAGCTGATACGTCTTACCCGATCCTGCTGAGGCTAGGATCATGAGATTTTTATCAAGAATATGTTGTGAGAGTTTCATCGCACCACCTCCTGCAACTCTTTCCCAAAGCGGAGACTCTCATAATCATCGTACTGCACTTTTTCAGCCGGAGGCCAGAAGGGATCTTTTGCCTCTCGCACTTGTTTCGCGATCCATTCCGCACAGGCGAGAGCAGATTCAATTTCTGCCTCTCCAAAATCAGGCCACATCGAGAGCTCGACTTGGCTTTCGCTCGCACCGAGGGCGAAGTATCCGACTTCCGGCACTTGACCATGAGCCGCCGCATACAGCGCTACCTGAAGATTAGTCCACCGAGCTTCCACCACTTTCCCAGCACGACCTACCGGCAGAAATGCTTTCACCTCGTCCACCCCTTTCAGATGCTCTGGCCATACATGATGAGCTCGTACTTCAACCCCATGAGCATTGGCAACCAATTTACGCTGACTTGAGGTCTTGTAATCCAGCACCCGGCAGATCCCGGAGCTTTCCTGCCTTTCGATGCGATCAATCTGACCTCTCACGATCAATCCTCCAATCGGTAATTCAAAGCTTCGTTCCACTTCAGTGATTCGCCATCCAGCATTAAATTCCCTCGCCTGTTTATGGGAGAACCAAGTCAGCCTTTGCCTCATCACTTCCGCTTGGATGCGGACCGCCACCGGAAGCTCTTCACCAAGGCGCTCTCGGAGTTGCCTGGCCAACTCTTGATGCAACCACGCTTCGATTTCCCCTGACTCTGAGAGAAGGCGCGCGGATTCATCATTTCCAAAGTTCTCTAAAACATCATGCATTAAGTTCCCAAAATCGCGGGCATTCCATTCACCGCGCTCCGGATCTGGAGCCTGCATTTTTTTGACATGCTTGAGATAAAAACGAAACGGGCAAGCGAGATAATCTGAAAAGCCTGTTACACTGAGTTTCTCTGGGCGCTCATCACGGGCAACGGACCACTTCCAGGCATCATTCAGACTCCACGAGAGACCATCTTCCGGCGGACTCACTTCGCGAAAAAGGGTTTTCACACGGCGCGCAAGCTCCTCACCTTCTGCGGCGAGGAGGAGACGTGACGGCTGGAGAACATCGCCATTCCCAGTCGACTTTCCTAAAAGGAGATCCACCTGCCCTTCCTGCTCCCGAGCCTTCATCATACATGAGAGAAGATAAGCATCACGGGCATGACGGGATTCATTGGTAGAGAGATTGAGCCTGCGACGAGTCGCCTCTGGGAGCCAAGAATCTACACTGGGACGAGTCGGGACGAGTCCCTCATTCATCCCGCAGATGACAAGATGCTTTCCCGGTTCGAAGAACAGCTCCAACCACCCTTGCACATCCAGCACTCGCTCTTCAGGGAGAGGGTCCGGAATGGGAGCGAGACTGGACTGAAGAAGATCGAGCCAAAAGGCCGTGGAACGCTTCACTTTTTCAGCGATGGCCTCGGTCGCAATGAGCCATTCTTCTGCACCAGATTCTCTTTGCGGGTCAACGTGATCCAAAAGATCTCGCATTCCCTGATGAAAGCCACTCCGTAGAAAACGATCACGGGAATGCGCTAACTCCGCCATAGTCTCCTCGCTGAGTAATGCGTCTTCAACTGAACTCGCGAGATACTTCGCTCGTGAGGTCCCGGCGGCGGCCTGACATTCTTTTTCTAACAAGAGACGCGCTCTCGTGACATCAGCTCTCGTCCGCACCAGTTGACCGTTTCGTAATCTGGACAGTGCTCGTGCCCGCTTCACGCGGCGATGTTTCACCAGTGGTCCAGTCTGCGAAAAGCTCAATAAATCCATCACCTCCGCCGCTTCTGAATGACTCAAATATTTTCGCCAAGCCGACAACCAAGAAGCCAGAGTGGGAAGGCGCTGCCCTCCCGGATGATAGAGTGACCACCCCGCTCTCCCGAACGAGCGCACTAACTCCGCAGTCACTTCTTCATCAGCAGATCCTAAAGCAACTTCATGCGAGGGTCGCCCGACTTGGGCCACCTGAGCAAGAGCGGCATCTGCCTGCTGGCGAGCATCACCAGCGAGCGTGACGCGTGGCCATGGAATATTGGACTGAATCCAATTCTCATTGGGGCGCCCCCATTGATCGAGATCCTTTTCATCTGCCACAAGAATTCGCACCGGCACGGGAGCCTTCTCAAGAAAACGGATCGCCACTGGCGAAAGGTCAACCGCCCCAGCAAGGACTATTTCTTTCACATTTTCCGGCCAAGAAAATTCATGATTTTCAATCATGCCACTACGGCTTTCAACGCCCCATTCAGAGAGCTTTTTTTCGACCTTCGCTTCTAGTCGCTGGAGATTTTCCCAGCGGGCTTCTTCGATGGAGCCTTTCATCCGGGCCGCCGCACTCCGAACCGTCAACCCTCCTTCGATGAGATCCATCCGCATCCGGGTGAGCGATTTCCCCAGAGCTGTCGCCCATCCTGCCCCCTCTTGGGTATTCGGAGCTTGGGGGAAGGCCTCTTGATAAGCGCTCCAGTCCGTCACTGCTTCCAAGACTTCCACCCACGCAAGAATTTCCACTGACTCTGATGCCCCGATGGTGGTCTGAAGAAAAAAACCAGGAGTGACAACGAAAGGAGCGAGCGATCCTCCTCTCTCCGCCAGTCCTTGGCGAATCCGCCGGCCACTCTGAGCCGTCGGCACGAGAAGCAGCATTCCCGAGAGATCATCCTTGCGCTCCCACAGCCAAGAGATCAGTTCCGTCCCAAAGGGCCGATTCGTTCCAAGCACTTCCATCGCCATCGAAGTGAAAGAATCAGCTAAAGGGCGTTAAAGAGCAACTGAAGAGAGGTACTTCTCCTTTTTTTCAAATCACCTCCAACTCCTTGAGCATGGCGATGGTGTAATCTATTTCTTCCTCTGAGATGATAAAGGGAGGGGTAAAGGAAAGGACGTTTCCTTCAGGCCCATCAGCCAGCATGAGGATCCCTTTCTGTAAAAGACTCGGGAGAAGAGCTCCGCAATTTTGTGGTAACACCAACCCCCACATGAGACCGCGACCACGCACTTCCATGCTGTTTGACAAAGGGAGAGATTTCAGTTTTTTCTCCAAACTCGCCGCAGCCTTTTCCACAAGAGATTGGGTGTCAGGACGCTGCAAAATCTCGAGAGATTTCAGCGCCATCGCACAACCGAGGGGGTGCCCTAAGAACGTGCTTGTGTGCAGAGCTTCTCCAGTCGACTCCGGCCAAGCATCCATAATCGCAGATCGCCCAATACAAGCCGAAATGGGAAAGCCCCCGCTCATGGCTTTTCCGACACAAATTAAATCCGGCACGACTTGATCCCACTCGCAGGCGAAGAATTTCCCAGTGCGCCAGAACCCGGTGTAAATTTCATCAAAGATCAACAGGACCTCATTGGCATCACACCACGCACGCCATTGTGAAAGAAATTCCGGAGGGGGAACCACCTTTCCCCCACGTCCCTGAATCGGCTCCATCAGGACCGCGCCAATCTCACGAGCATCCAAATCTTCAAACGTGCCATAGGGCACGCGGATGGTGACATCAGCGAGCTGGTCTTCGAAAGGACTGCGAAATTTGGAGAGATCCGTACCCATGAGACTCCCGTAACCAAGTCCATGGTAGGCATTTTCAAAGGCGACAATTTTACGCTTTCCCGTAGCCAGACGGGCTGTTTTGAGAGCGGTTTCAATGGCTTCAAATCCCGAATTTGAAAGGACAACCTTTCCCGGCTGCTGCTCCCATCGCTCAAAGGTCACACGTGATAACTCTCGGCAAAGAGCTCCCTTCAAGCGAGTCGGGTGGACATCTCCCATCCCATGCAAAAGTTGATCCGCCTGCGCATGAAGCGCATCCACTACCTCCTGATTCCGATGTCCCAGGCCAGCCACTCCAAAGGCACTGGTGAGATCTAAAAAACGATTACCATCCGCATCCCAGACATTCACCCCTTCCGCACGCTCCCAGAATACCGGCCAGGTAGAATCGTTATAAGTGACGTTCCGTCTTTCATGCGCACGCAAATCCATGATGAGGGCTTGCGATTGCGGCCCCGGAATGGAGGTTTGGAGATCAGGGAGCATAGAGCAAGAGGGACTATTTTTTCACCAGGATGATGACGAGCGCGAAAAGACCAGACAAGAGCGCAAGACTCAATGTTGTGATTCCAATGACTCGATCGCGCGTCAAGATCTCGGGGCGGTGGGGCGAAGAGGATTTAGGAAATACAATCGCGGCATAAGCGGCCCCAGTCAGGAGACCGCCAGCGTGAGCCGCATTATCAATGAAGCGGAAACCCAAAGCCCCAATCACGATCATGAGAATCAGCATTCCCACTAGATTCGTTCTGACTGGGCGTGGCACTAAGGGACGATGGAGGGTTTCAAAGACGAGAAGAAAGCCCAGTAATCCTGACACCGCGCCGGAAATCCCTACCGAAGGAATATTCGGCATCAAACTCACCGTCGCCCACCCTGCTCCAATGATGGAGATAAAAAATACCGCAGCCAGATGAGGCCAGCGCGCCAAGACCTCGGTCCGTCGCCCCAGATACCAAAGTGCGGAAACATTCATCGCCATATGCAGCAAGCCACCATGGAGAAACGCGCCGGTATAAATCCGCCACCAATCGCCAGCGCGATACAGCGCTTTTTGAATCCCTGCATCTTCAAGCGCGGTGGGACTCATTTTTTGCCCCAAAAACACCGCGATGATCAATCCTACAAATAATGGAGTCAGCCAGACCTTTTGCATTCCCAACCACAGCTCGAAGCGGGCTTCTGGAACCTCCTCTGAAATGGAAGTCTTTCCTAAATTCGTTAATGTCTGGCGAGATTCCCACCAAGGTTTCACTCCCAAAATTAAGAAAAGAATGACCGCCAATCCGACCGATTGGGATGAAAATACGCCCGTGTTTTGAGAGGCTGCATAGAGCGCCCAGATCAAAATCGCACCAAAGAGAACAAGATTTCGGTGCGCTGCGTCCAGATCATCACTCGCGATGACCGAGCGCCGCATCAAGAGCGTCTTTTCAAATGACGGGACCTCTTCTGGAGCAATCAAACGCTCCTGTTCAGGCACCCAGATCCAGCCTAATTTCGATTTTCCAGCACTCAGAAAATCTTTTAAATCCTTAAGCGTCTCAAACTCTTCGCTCTTCCCGTGCTGATCAACACAGCCGTAGGGAGATGATTTCGGTTTCTCCGGAAAAGCATCCACGCGAGCCCAAGCCGGCATCGCTGGATCCTTCATAACGTGAGCGCGAGATTACTCACCCGCTGGTGCTTCAGGCTGAGTTTCCTCAACTTCCACCTCAGGTCCGGTTTCCTCGACTTGTGCTTTAGGCTGAGTTTCTTCTGGAGAAAGATCTTCTGGAGACACCTCTGGGGTCACTTCGATCTTTTCTACCTCTTCGGCCTTTTTTGACTCTTCTGCCGCTGACTTTTCAGCAGCCTTAGCTTTCTCGAATTCATCAATCTCTGGAAGAGATGGGATGTCGGCATTAGGAGCTACGACCTCCTCTTTGGATTCAGGCACATCTGCAATGCTTTCGTCATCAGCACGAACCCCTTCAATAGAATTTCGTTTACTGATTAAAATGGAAAGAATGAGGCAAAAAATGAAGAAAAACGTGCCCAAATACACGGTTCCTTTTTGAAGCACGTCGGTGGTTCGAGCACCCCATGCGGCATCGGTCATTCCTGATCCGAAGGCGGCACCGAGGCCCTCCTGCTTAGGACGCTGCATGAGAATCACGAGCACAAGAAGAAGACTGACCACCACCAGGGCGATGATCACAAGCTTAATGAAAATATCGAGCATGGGACGGCGGAATGTAGTGATGGACCGGAGCTTGTAAAGAAGGACTTTTCACGGTTTTTGCATTGTGATT
>CALGLJ010000126.1 GCA_937930235.1 uncultured Verrucomicrobiales bacterium
GGGCAAAAAATCTCCCAGACTATCAAAAGGCGATTGCTGCACTAGATCATACCCTCTCACCAGAGGTGATTGCACAGCTCGAAGCTAGCGTTTCTTGAGTCTTTGTTTCTCCTTCATTTCTTGGCGGCGCATGGGCATGCCATCAATGAGGGTGAAAAATTTCTCAAGGTCGATCTTTCCAGTCTGTCGAGATTTCTCACCGCCGTCTTTACCAATGAGGATGACAGTCAGTTGCTCCGGCTTGATCCGGTAGCGGGACTTTAAAGTGGTGTCTGCAGAAAATTTTACGCAAGGCATTTTTGAGATCTTAAGCTCGTGCCATTCATGTCTGGTGTGAAAATTGACGTGAATATCCAAAAAGCTTGTCACGACTTTCATGCCTTCTATGTTAATAAAGCTATGAAAAAAATAACTTTATCAATATTAGTATTAATTTCATCATTGGCTTTCCTGAAAGCGGAGGTCATTCCAGTGACATTAGTGACAGGTCGAGGCGAAGGTAGCCCTGACGGTGTTCCTTCCAGTTACACGGTCCCTGCAGGTAAGGTCTTAATTGTGGAAAGTGTTCAATATCAGAATTCTGGCGGATCATTAGGAATTCCAGATCAGCTTTCAGTTAAGTTCCGGGAAACGTTTGACAATGCCAGCTTAAGTCGAAGTGTCTTTATTGATCTTGGAGCTAATCGTTCCTTCCAGCAGCACTATTTTGATACCCCAATTCGCCTCAAGGCGGGATCAGCTTTACAATCAAATCGCATTCAAGGGTTCTATATCTGGAGAGGCTTGCTCGCTGACAGAGATGATCTATTTGCTAAGCTCGATGTGCAACTTGATGAGACCAAGGTGGAAGGAAGTCGTCTTATGGCTAATGCAAAGGTATCTTCACCTCGACCTTACCGTCTGAAGGTTGAAAGTAGTTCTGATTTGAAGACTTTCGCCAAAGATGAATCGGCCATCGTGACATCTAGCCCAAACCCAAAGCTCGCCCGAGTGTCAGTAGCCACAGAAGAAAAAGACGAAAAATACCTTCGGGTCGTTGCTCAAGTTCGCCGATAGAGCTGTGATTCCCCCCCTTCTCATTTCACTCAAATTTTTACACCAGACACAATTTAAGCCTGATGATTCTCAACCCCTTTATTTATGACGGTTTTATGGTGAAAGAGTGAAGGGCATTCTGGCGCGAGAGGCTGATTCATCTCCGTTTCATTCATCCTGAATGGATTTTATCCAGATTTCTCAAATTTCGAGATTTGCCGATCATCCCGAGCTCTGCTATCTGTCCTGCACGTCGTCGCTTCTTCTGCGGGACACTCAAACCATTTTAAACCGACTTTTTCATCATGCCGATCAATATCGAAATGCCCAAACTCTCCGATACAATGACCGAAGGCACCGTCATCCGGTGGCTCAAGAAGGAGGGCGAAGAGGTCGAAATAGGTGATATCATCGCAGAAATCGAGACCGATAAAGCGAACATGGAAATGGAGGCCTTTGACGAAGGTATCCTCAGTTCCATTTCTGTGGCCGAGGGCGGCAAAGCGGAAGTGGGTTCCGTCATCGCAGTTCTTTTAGAAGATGGTGAATCCGCAGAAGGCTCGGCAGCTGCGGCTAGCTCGGCTACCCCGACTCCAGCTCAAACTCCCGCCGCCTCCAGTAAGACCCCACCAGCAGCTAAGGCCGCGCTTGCCTCTGCCGCCGCCATCGCCTCGTCCAACCCGAACGCCCCGTCGCCGAGTGGTGAGCGAATCATGGCCTCTCCTCTGGCCAAGAAAATCGCGGCTGATGAGGGCCTCGATCTCTCAACCCTCACTGGAACAGGGCCGGGTGGACGCATTGTGAAAAAAGATGTCCTAGCAGCCCCTGCCAGCTCCTCCGCCGCTCCTGCAGCCAAGGCCGCCTCAGCCCCAGCCCCAACCCCTCAAGCAATTTCACCCGTGGCGAGTGGCGAAGACAAAATCATCCCACTTGCGGGTATTCGTAAGATCATTGCGGAGCGCCTTCTGACTTCCAAAACCACCATTCCCCACTTCTACCTCCACCTTGAGGTTGACGCCGCTCCGCTGATGGATCTGCGAAAGCAAATCAACGCCCAAGCGGAAGCTACTCACGGGAACAAATATTCCGTGAATGACTTCATTGTCAAAGCGCTCATCAATGCTTCCGTGGCAGTGCCAGAGGTCAATGCATCTTTCAATGGAGACCACATTGTGCAATTTGCCCATGTCGGTATCTCGGTGGCCATTGCCGTGGATGATGGCCTCGTGACCCCCGTCGTGAAAAATGCCGAACAAAAATCACTTCTCGCTATCTCCAAAGAGATTAAAGAGATGGCAGTCCGCGCTCGGGATAAGAAACTTCTTCCAAATGAATTCGATGGAGGCACCGTCACCATTTCAAACCTCGGGGCTTGGGGGATCGAATCCTTCGATGCCATTGTGAACCCTCCTCAAGCCGCTATTCTGAGCGTGGGAGGCATCATGGAAAAAGCCGTCGTCAAGGATGGTGAAATCGTTCCAGGTCTGCGCATGAACCTCGGTGTCAGCTGTGACCACCGAGTCGTCGATGGCGCAGTCGGGGCGCAATTCCTCGGAGAAATCAAACGCCTCATCGAGAACCCAGCACTCATGCTGGTCTAAAAAGCACCTCAAAAAAAGTCATCTCGAGCTACGGGATGACATGGAATGTTCCCGCTCCCAAATCACTGAGGCGACGGGAAAGGACCCGCTGGGCCTCGTCTAAGATGTCGCTGCGTTCGATGGCATCTTCACGGGCTTGTTTTTGGAGTAAATTGAACACTGCTTCGTAATCCGATTCTTGGATTTTATTCACCATTCCATTCTGGGAAAAAAAGATGCGATGATCGAGCTGCTCTACACTCAGGATTTTTGCTTGAGGCCACTGTCCCACGACGGCGCTGCCTTCCAGTTCAAATTTCTGAAACTCTGAGAGGTCGAAGCCTGCTTTCACCAGAAAGTCGCCCTGAACGATGATCATTTTATCCGAGTTCATCCATCTGGTCTCATACTTGACCATGGACTGGACTTTGCGCTGCACCACAGCCAGCTCTCGCGTTTCTCCACTCTCCAAGGTGACCGACATGCCGTTCACGGTGACTTTTTCCTGCGTGATCTTACCCAGAGCATCGGCAAAACGCTCTACGGGAGTCATCGCGGGTTTGGTAAAGAAATAATAAAATCCTGCCATCAGACTGACCAGAAGGAGAGTGATGCCGCAAAAGAACGCCAAGGTCCGACTTCCACGCCGGGCAGGTGGAGTAGGAGGGGTAGGTGATTTCAAATCATTCATAAAAAAGGTGCTCTGATAAGGTGATTATAGAAGAGATCGACACCAAGGCAGGCTTTCGTCTTGCCTTCATCGTGACGGAGTGTTGACTGATCCCACCAAAGATACCTGTGAAAGCTTACGAAATCTATCAAACCGTCGATCCCGCTCTTGTGACCGGAATGTTCACCTGGATGAAGGAAAACGAAAAAGATCTCTATAAAACCACTGTGGGAACGCTCGCCGCAGATCGGAAATTACGCCCTCTATTTGTGCAAAAAAAATCGTTCCCTGATCAGATCAGCTGGATTCACAAGACTCTCAAGCTGCGCACAAGTGACACCATTGGCGAGCATCTCTTTCAAGTCTGGTTCATGAAAGGTCAGAAAGATCTTCTTGTGAATTTTTGCGATGGAATGGGGATCGAGCACGATGGAGAAGGCTCGGTCGAAGGATCCCTCCCTAAGAGCCTGGACGATGAGAAACTCAAAAAGACGATTGATTCTCTCATTGAGAATCATGACCAGAAGTTGGTCGCCCTCTACCTGGCGGTTTTCAATCTTCAGACGGAAAAAGGCTGGGAAAATCTCTCCGAAATTTTGAAGAGTGATGAGCGTTTGAAATTCGCTTAGAGTCTCACTCAGGCACAATGATGGCCTTTCCTACGGGGCGGTAGAGCGGATCTTTCTTCCCCAGCTTAGGCTGAGTAAAGGGTGATGATTTCCACTTGGAGTCGGTGAATTGCCCCGTGCCGCGAAATTGGAAAAGCCCTTTGATCGGGGCTAGCGGGAGGGTAATGATGCCAAGCAAGCCACGGGCATTCAAACGAATCGTCATATCGATCTGATCACTAGCGAGATCGATCCACCCTACTCCCGTTAAGTTTAGGCTCGTAGACACGGCAAGGAAATCATCGGTCTGCCAAAGGCCATTTCGTACGATGAAACTCCCAGATGCATCTTTCGCCCGTTCATACCCCATCCGCTGATCACCCAGAATCCCTGCCAATAGAGGGGACAGAGGCCCGAAGACAGGGAGCGATACGATATTGCCCTTATGGAGCGAAAGGAATCCTCGGCCACTCAATTTCCGCACCTCTCCCCCTACCCCAGTGAAGTGAAACCGTCCCGTGAGTTGTCCTTTTTCCTCTTCCTTAAACTGATAAAGCTTTGAAATATCTCGGAAGGAAATATCACGCCACTTGAGGTCTCCCCGATACTGTGGAAGAGAGCCATCTTTTTGAAAACTGACATGAATCTCACCCGAGGAGCGTCCTTGCAGGGTGTGAAATGCCAAGTTCGCCACGTTGAGCTCACGTTTTCGAAAGTAAATATCCGCCGTGAGATGCGTGAGTGGAAGGACTCGTTTCAAGAAGGGATAGTCTGTTTGCCCCGTGGTCCGGACAGAGACCATGTAGGCATTGTGCTCTACCGAGCCAAGCGTGCAATCGAACGATCCGTTGAGCGTGAGTTGGGGTGGGCGGTGAAAACGGTAATTTTTTTCGATATTGTTTGCCGCTTTAGGAGCAAAGGCGCGAATGAAGGGGGTGGGCCAAGCCTCGCCGCGGAGGTTGCTAATAATCAGCTTCCGATCCCTCGGTTGGTAGAGGACGGTATCGACGTAAATTTCGCCTGAAGGCGGTCCATTGAAACGCACCCGAGCATGTTCCTCACGATCATCGATGAGCAGGGTTATGGATTTAAATTCCAGACGGCGGGAGGAGATTTCTAGTGAAGTTTCTAGCTGATGAAGCTTGAGATCACGATAGGCAAAGTTGGCAATGCGGGCGCGACCAAGCGCGTGCCACTCTTTCAAGTTCTTGCGATTAGCAGTCCCAGAGAGAGAGATCGAAAGTTGGGATTTTTTTTGAAAATGGAAATCTGAGATTGTCCGAGCGGCAGGCCCTTGGTCTGGCAGGAACGGTCGAAATGCGCTGAGCGGCAGCGTCGAGCGCAGGTCGTAGCGGATCTGTGGCCCCTGCGCTAAGATGTCCCCTTCTAAACGCCCTTCTGGATGGTCCACTTCCAAGCCTTGCAAAAAGAGGTCTCCGTCCTGCCAAGAGAAGGAGGAAGAAAGTGCGTCGTAGGCATTATCGACAAAGGTAAAAGCTCCCATGCGCGCCTTGCCAGTCGCTCGAATCGAGAATTTTCCACCGTCTCTCTGTTGCATCACGCCGTCGACGAGGACCTCAGGAGAGGAATTGATTTGAAGTTTCGGTGCGACCTCCAAGTCAAAGCAGTTTTTCAACAGGTGCTGGAATTGGAGGGAGGAGCTCAGATGGAAGCGTCCTTCTTTTTGATTCACCCGCCAGTCTGCCTGACCCTGCGCTTGCCCTGTTTGATCCTTGAGTAAGATGTGATCCAGAGTGATGAGATCATTTTCCACATCTCCTTCGAGCGTGAGACTCTCGATTGCATAATCATTGCGCGTGAGCTTTTCTGCTGAGAGAGAAAATTTTGTCTGAAAGCTTTCAGGCTTTGAGAGATCCCCCGAGAAAGACACCTTGAGGCTCGGGGGGGAGTCTTTTGGAATCTGCCAACGAGCGAGTTCTGCGAGAATAGGGCGCAGAATATATTCTAACTGAGGTCCGCCTCCTTCATCGGAATGATCAGGGTCCGGTTCGGAATATTTGAGATCTGCGGAGAGTTGAAGCTGCAGACCTTGCACCAAGGCCGTGGCTTCACGCAGTCGAATACGATTTCCGGCATCCAGATAGATTTTACTCTGAATATTGTGCCCCTGGATCGGTTCGATATCATCGGCAGCTTGAAAATGAGTCGTCGCTCCGGTGATGAAAATCTCTCGCAGGGCGAACTCTCCTCGGAGAGCGAGAGATTTATCCAGGTCGATGATGAGCTCTTCTGCGGTGAGCGTAGCATGCCCATCTGTAGGCGACGTGAAAAATTTGACATCGGTGGCGATCAACCCCTGATCGAGGCTGAAACGAAGAGAATCAAAATCCAGATGGAGCTGATGCTTCGCCAACTCCTGACGAACCCAAAGGCCATAACTGCCCGGAAAACCCACTTGATTGAGATAAATCAAGCCCGCGAGCAAAGCGAACACACCTATCCCGAGCGTCAGGATGAAGGTCGTTCGAGCAACCCGGAAGAGATGTGTCACGGGTCTTAAGATACCCGTAATTGATCAAACGCGAAAGTGAAGAACGCCGGAGAGTCTATTTGGCATTCTCTTTCGCGAACTCCTTTTCATGATCACGGAGAGATTCACTTAACCCTTTGGTCAGATCATTCATGCGCTTCAGGAGGTCTTCATAGCGTGCTTGATAGGCCTCTGCCTGAGCCGCAAGCATCTTCTGACTAAAGCCTTGCGTCGCTTCTACCTTGCCTTGGAGTTCGACATTTTGCTTCTCCATCTCGGTCAGACGAGCTTGTAAGGCTGCGAGTTCCTTCTGAGGAGTGGTGGCCGCTCCAGAAGTGGCAGAGGCTTGAGCGGCAGCGGAATCTTTTCCAGTTGCCACTGCTCCAGACGCCGTATCTGCGGTGACTGGGGCTTGAGAGGCCGCAGGGGACGTTTTTAATTTCACCTCCGCAACATTCGATGGTGGGGTATTCGCCGCGGACGCTTGTGTTTCCTGGGCGCCGCTTCCGGTAGCGGCGGACTTGGCTGGTGCAGGTTCCACTTTTACTCCGGTTTGAGCATCGGTTTCGGAAGCACTCTGGGATGAGGCATCGAGAGGAGAAGCTGCCTCATCATGAGCATCATCATTTTTTTCCGAAGGATTGAACAAAAACAGGCCAATGATCAGAATGGCGGCTGAGCCGAGAAGAATGTAGTCGATCTTTTGATCTCTGCTTGAAGATGTTTTGCTCATACCCTTTGACAGCGATTTTCGGACCAAAAGTCACGTTAATTTTTAAGGAACTGGAGTCTGGTCTAGGGCGGATTGCAAAAGAAGGTCCAAATTCGCCGTCTCCTCAGAGAGCAATCGATGACGCAAAACGTGAGGAAACACCCTCTGAACGTGATCAGGATGCACGGCATTCTTACCCTCCAGGACCGCAGCCGCTTGCGAGGCTCGCTGAAGAGCGAGAGTTGCACGGGTCGAGATGGCATAATCATGGCCCAAAGTCGTCCGCACCGCCTGACAAAGAGCTAATAAATAACGCTGCAAGGCATCGGAAACCGCAAGACTGGCGACCTGCTGCTGAAGCGTGATCAGATCTTCCAGAGCAAGGATATGGGGGACCTCTGGAAAAGAGGTCTGGTCTGCATGATGGCGTAAAATTGCCAGTTGAGTATCATCATCAGGTAAGCCCATCGGGATGGAAACCAAGAAGCGGTCTAGCTGCGGCTCCGGTAAGGGGAAGGTCCCAGTCGAGGAGGTATCATTCTGAGTCGCCACGACGAGAAAAGGATCTGGCAGCGCTCGCGTCTCTCCATCAATCGTCACTTGCCGTTCATTCATAGACTCTAATAATGAAGACTGAGTCCGGGGAGAGGCTCGATTAATCTCATCTGCCAGCAAAAGATTGGCAAAGACTGGGCCTGCAATAAAATCAAACTCTCCATTATGCTGGCGATAGAGATTATAGCCCAAAATATCTGATGGAAGCAGGTCTGGCGTAAATTGGACTCTACGGAAGCTTCCGCTTAACGATTCTGCGAGAGTGTGAGCGAGGGTCGTTTTACCAACCCCTGGCGGCCCTGTCACCAAGGCATGCCCACGCCCCAAAAGCGCAACCAGTAAAAGATCGACCGCTTCGGAGGAGCCAAGGACCGTGGAAAGAAGCTGATCGCGTAGAGAAAAAAGAGGAGACATGGTGAAAAGAAAGAGAGAGCGCACGCCCCACGGCCTGCTTCCTAGATCCTAAACAACACGCTGGGATTCACTCAATCAATAAGCAAATCATCGGACAACGAATCGCTTTTTAACTCGATCCTCAAGCGCACGATTGGTAAAGAACTCTTAACTATCTGCCACTATGATTGAGTTCGAACGTAATCGCCAGCAAACCATCCCCGAATCCTCCGTTAAGATCATTGGGCTCGGAGGTGCGGGTGCTAACATGTTAGACCGCATCGCGCTCGATGGCATCGAAGGCGCAGAGCTCATGGCGCTCAATACGGATATGCGCACTCTGAAAAGCTCGGTGGCTGGAGAAAAAATCCAACTCGGCCGCAACCTCACAAAGGGACTGGGAGCAGGAGGCGATCCAGAGATCGGAGAACAAGCGGTGCTAGAATCAGAAGAAGAGGTCCGGGACGCCCTTCGAAACCGAAAAATCGTCTTCCTCTGTGTCGGATTAGGGGGAGGGACGGGATCTGGCGCCGCCCCCATTGTGACTCGCCTAGCACGTGAGGCGGGCGCGTTCATCGTGGTCTTCGCCACCATGCCTTTTGCATTCGAGGGAAAACGCCGCCGGATCCAAGCCGAAGAATCCTTAAATCAACTGGCTGTCCTCACGAACGCCTTGGTCACTTTTGACAATGGGCGCATGGGCGAACTTGTCCTTCCCAAGCAAGGAGTTCACGAAGCATTTTCTGCCGCAGATCGCATGATCTCAGACAGCATCACCGCCGTAGCCCGCCTCGTCCTGCGTCCCGGCTTGATTAACGTCGGTCTGGATGAGCTCATGTCGGCCCTTGATACGACCCGCTCGCGCTGCCTGTTTGGTTCTGGCCTTTCACGGGGAGAAAACCGGGCGCAAGCCGCACTCAAATCCGCGCTCGCCAGCCCTCTCTTAGATCGTGGATCTCTTCTCAAGGATGCTACGACTGTTCTCGTACATATCTGCGGTGGAGAAGATATGACTCTTTACGAAGTCGAACTTCTCATGCAAGGCCTCACTAAATTCATTCCAGAAGAAGCACATCTTCTCTTCGGAGCCGCCAGTGATCCTTCGATGAAAGAGGCTCTCAGCGTCACCATTATTTCTGCCCTCCCTGAAGATCGTCTCAAAATAGAGCCTGTATCCACCACCGTCGCACCCGTGGCTGACAAAGAACCGGAGAAAGAAAACATCTCTCCAGAAGAACCAGATCAGGACGAAAAAACGGACGAGCTCCTTGCGGAAGACCCCCTTCCTGAAAACGAACTCGAAAACGGACCCGAAGAGGAAGATGAGGAGGAGGAAAATGAGGAGCCACCAGAAGAAGTCGAAGAAGATGAACTTCTCGGTCTTGAAGGAGAACTGGAAGATGAAAGCAACGACCTCGAAGATTCAGAGGAGGAGCTAGAAGAGGAAGAAGAACCCTCCTCAGATGAGGATGAATCTCACCTAGAAGATGAACCTTCTTCCGAGCAAGATTCTGAAGAAATTGAAGAAACCGAAACGGTCGAAGAAGAAAGTGACCCTAAAGATCTCAATACCGATCAAGTAGAACTCGAACTTGATGGCGGCCCTAAAGGCCGGTTTGAAGGAACCTCCCCCAACCTTCTCGATGGAGAAGACCTTGATGTCCCACCCTATCTTCGCAAAAAGAGACGATAGGAATTCCCTAAACGCCTCGGCTCGTTCCTATGGTAGCTTCCGCGCAGCGAACGCCATCCAGCGCAGCTGAAACAATGCCTCCTGCGTAACCTGCGCCTTCTCCACATGGGTAGAGTCGTTTGATTTCAGGATGCTGTAAATCTTCCCCCCGGGGAATTCTTACGGGAGAACTCGTCCGGGTTTCGAACCCGATCAACAGGGCATCTTTCCCGGTATATCCTCTCATCATTCGTCCAAATTTTTTCAACCCCGCCGCGAGCCGTTCACCAATTTCTCTCGGCAGCACTTCATCCAGCTTAACCGAATTGAGCCCCGGAAAATAGCTCGTCTCTGGCAACTCCGACGACACTCGCCCTGCCAAGAAATCTGTCACGCGCTGCGCCGGAGCAACCTGCCCTCCGCCTCCGGCTTTCTTTGCCCTTTGTTCGAGCTTTTTCTGAAACCGGATTCCTTCCAAAACATGACCCGCCCGGTTCGCTCCGATATCTTCTGGCTCTACGCCCACCACCATCCCACTATTTGCAAAAGGTGAATCTCGCCGCGACAGGCTCATGCCATTGACAACCACCTCATCATTCGCGGTCGCCGCAGGCACCACAAATCCCCCCGGACACATACAGAAGGAGTGGACACTGCGCCCCTTAATTTGAGTCGCCAGACGATAGCGTGAGGCAGGCAAATGTCTTTCCCTCTTCTCCCCTTCGCGAAGATGATACTGCAAACCATCAATGAGCCGCTGTGGGTGCTCAATCCGCACACCCACCGCAAAAGGTTTGGCTTCAAGAAGGATCTTTTCCTTATCTAACAATTCATAAATATCACGTGCCGAATGCCCCGTCGCCAAGATCACCCCGATTCCCGTAAACTCTTTCCCGTCAGCGGTCATCACCCCCTGCATCACCCCTCCTTCGATCAAGAATTCCGTCACCTTTGCTCCAAAGTGGACTTCCCCTCCCGCCTTCAAAATAGACTCGCGCATCGCCATCACCACCTTCGGTAAAAGATTCGACCCAATGTGAGGATGAGCTTCTACCAGAATCTCTTCAGGGGCTCCATGAGCGACTAACACATCATACACATTTTTCACCGGACCTCGTTTAGTTGCTCGAGTGTAGAGCTTACCATCTGAGAACGTCCCCGCACCTCCTTCACCAAAGCAATAGTTTGATTCTTCAATCACCGTTCCTTTCCGTAAAATCGGAGCGAGATCAAAGCGGCGGGCCGAAGCATCCTTCCCTCGCTCTAACACGATTGGCTTCTTGCCTAACTCCAAACACCGCAGCGCGGCAAACATCCCCGCCGGGCCACTACCTACAATGATCACGCGCTCATGATCTTCTCCGACGGGAGCGGTATCCCAATACGGTTCTTCTCCCTCGGGAAGGTACTCCCCAACACCTACCTCAAATCGTAACCGATAACGGACCGGGCGCTTTCGCGCATCGAGTGATCGCTTCAGAAGGCGCACTCCGCGAATGTCTTTTTCCTGCACTCGTAATTTTTTAGCCAACTTCCCCGGCCAAATATCTTGATTCGCCGCCTCACTCGGAGTGAATGTTAGTTCCACTAATTCAATCGCCATCCCAGCTCAATTCTGCCTCCTCTCTCTCCGCTTGCAAAGGAAACACCGGAAAAGTCACCAAGAAATGAATATCCGGGGCATCCGAGGCAGGACGCCTTTCCTGAAAATATATCCCAAAGGCATATGGTCATTTAGCAGCCGCATCCTTCTTGCCATCATTTAATGATCTCATCATGATCTTCACTAATATGGAAGCTCCACTCTATCCCGTGATTCACGATCGCGACTGGAATGAAATCCCTGATTGCGTAAAGAGAAAATTCTTACCAGATGATGAGCAAAGCCCTCTCATCGTCACTTACGCAACTGACCCAAGTCTCCCCGCATCATACCTCACCCACTCCGCGCTCGAAAAACGAAATACTTCGATTGAAGAAATTGAAATCGAAGCCCTGAGACAATGGACTGAAGCCCATACCTTTAATCATTGGGATACCCAAACATTTCAAAACGGTCCTGAAGAAGCTCTTTACATTCAGAATGATGATTTCACCACAAGCTCCCTACTTCTTTCTCAAGGACACCTCAAAGGCCTCCATGAACATTTTGATGAACGGCATCTTGGCATCATTATCCCAAAACGAGGCACCGTAGTAGTTCATCCAGACTTCATCCTCATGGCCGAACTGGGGAGGCAACTCTACCGTGATGCTCGACAAAAGAAGCAACAGACTCTTTCCCCTCGTTGTTTTGCATCTTATGACGCTCAAGTCTTAGGCTATGTCACCACCGACTACGAAAAAGAACATGGACCTAAGAATCAGCTTTCCGATTCGAAGCTCACTGAGCTGGCCACAAAAGTTCTCAATACCGCTCTGGTCATGGTCGGGGCCAAAGGAAAGGAATCAGCCGAAATCCTGAGCCCCTTGATCAATGATAAAGATTTCATCGCCATGAAAGCCGGGCAAAAGCTGATTGATGAAAAACTGCAGGGCGTCACGCAACTGGCAGAAGAAGAGCATGGCCAAATCGCTCTCCTCGCGAAACTCAGCCAAGCCCTCTACGCCTTTGACAATGGAAGCACGAGTACCGAACGTGATATCCTCCGTCAAATCACAGAAAAAGCAGCCACGATCATTGCAGAAAACTCGGGAGGAAGCACCTTCCGGATGGAATCGGTCGCGGGAAAACATGAAGAGTCGTCTCTCCAAGTTATCTCCGGAGTACTCGCATAGAAGACTCTGAGATCACATTCTCCTTTCTGGTTTCGCAATGTTCGGAGACCCTCTTAACCCAGTTCTGCGAACACCTCGCGTGCATCAACGCTCGCTTCTTTCAGCTCCCATTGGCGGTCTAAGTTTAGGCGGAAGCTCGCCAGATGCCGATGTGCCCATTGTTCCGGCCCAATCATGGAGAGGACATTCTGCCCACGGATTTCATAAAGGTGGTACGTTTCTCCCGTGATGGGCTCAAAATTGATCTCCGCTTCATAGACCAGCTTGTTCCAGTTAAAATGCTCAATCGTTGCAATATACTCCTCCCGCATCTCCGTGAGTTTTTGCTGAAGATCGCGCTCCACCTGACTGATCCCGCGCGATTTAAAGGTCGAGAGATCATTTGGAACAATCTTTGGGCTCAGAGTGGACACCGGATACGGCATAAAAGCGGCCGAAGTTGGTTCCTGGGAAATCAGTTCATCCATAGTGAGTGGTTTGGGAAGTTGCCAGAGGATGACGCAAGCGCAAATAGTTTATTTCACAATCAAACGTTTCCCTTGCCTCAGCTTTCACCAACTCAGCTTACGATCTAGGCTGCGATACTGAATCGCTTCGAGGACATATTCTGCCGAAAGGCTCTCTGCTCCTGCTAAATCTGCGATGGTCCGGGCCACTTTCAAAATCCGATCATGCGCTCGGGCTGAAAAGTTCAACTGCGACATCGCTTGTTCCAATAAATTTGAACAATCAGAATCAAGTTCACAGTGCTCTCTCATGACTTTGGGCCCCATATCACTATTGGTCCGAGTATCAGGACAGCTGGCAAAGCGTTCCGCCTGCACCTC
>CALGLJ010000127.1 GCA_937930235.1 uncultured Verrucomicrobiales bacterium
TCACGAGGGCGACACAGCGGACGGTTCGCTTCATTCGCTGGTTGCGCCATGGGTTGTCACACCGTCTTCTCTACCGCGATTCTCTGGCCGAACTCGCCATCATCTGGAACTGCACGGTCACTTAGTTTTGGATACCCATGCACCACATGGGAAATCCACAGCTCTTCATCGGAAGCCGTGGAGCTACATGATGCCTTGAGAGTTTACTCCTACCACTTCTGCCAACCAGGATGATGCTTGTTCAAACGTTTTTCAAAGCGGGCTTCCACATCAACAGATTTTTGAAAATGTTTTTTCGCCGTAATTTTATCACCATCATGTAGGGCTACTTTTCCCACAATAATATAAAGCTCGCTCAATAAATGTTTGTGATTATTCATTAATCCTAACTTGGCGAGTTGCCCTGCTTTCTTAAACTTTTCCTTCTTGAGGTAATATTTTCCTGCATAGTAGCCAGCAAAAGCGCGTTTGTATCGTTGATGTGTTGAAAGATGCATAAGGGCTTTTTCAAAGCTTTCAGATGCTTGGCGCGTATTCCTCAGTTCATTGTAGCATTTTGCTTCCTCATAATAAATCATCCCATGGTTAGGTTCATATTTGATGCCTAGCTGAGCTGCTTTCAAAGCTTCTTGGAGTTTGTCTTCTTTGAATAGAATCTGAGCTCGGAGAAAGTGCAATTTCCCCCCTTCGGGAAACTTAGCCAAACCATTTGTAATCATTTCTATGGCCAATGTTTTTGCGCGGTAATTTTTGAATAACTCTCCAATTTTGAAATAAGGGTCGGAAGAATTAGGCTGATAGCGGCACATGATTTTGAGTAATTTATCAAAAACAGCACGATATTTTTCTGATGCTAAAACAGTTCGATATTTGACATCATTACCAGCAAATCCTGTGCTCTCAGCAAGAAAATTCATCGTAAGAGTAAAGCTAATCTGACTTGGTTGAAGCTGTTCTCCATATTTCTCAAAGAATGCAAGGTATGTGTTGATACTGCCAGACCACCTTGGAAGTGCTGCAGTGACTGCAGCTGAAAAATAAAAGGGGTTACCTGGATCCTTTCGAATGGCATCCTGGAAATAGCTCTCTGTTACTTTAAACCCCTCTTCATTACCCATTGAAATCGTGATCTGCGATCTCAGAGCAAGAGAATTAGATGGATTAATTTTTAATGCCTGATCGGCAAATTTTTTCGCCTCAGCAAGATATTGAGCAAAACTTTTCCAACCTTTTTTGGTGACTTTGCTTGCTACCGATGAGCCGCGATAGCTCCAAGCAAGATCTATTGAATTTGCCCCTGAAAGTGCGTAAGAATAAGATGAACCAGTTGTAACTCGCCATTGCTCCAGTAAAGAGGTGTAAAGTTCCTTATCTTTTATCAGATCAGAAAAAAGATCATAAGGTCGATGCTGATCAGGAAGGATTCGTATGTTCTTGTCCAAAACATCAAAATGCTGATCTACTTCAACAAATTTTTTCTGTTTCAGCAATTCAGCAACTCCTTGCAAGGATTCCACTTTTTGATGTGGCTTATACTGTTCTTTGGAACTATTTTTAGCGAATTGCTCCAGAATACGATGAGCAATTTTAAGAGCCCTTTCCTGAGGCGGAGTCACCTTGTATTCTGCATTTAACCCTGTCGGAAAAATAATGCAACTAAAGGCGAATAACATCTTTAGAGAGATATATTTCACTGTTCTGTTATTAGAATAGTCCTCCTGATGCTGCCAGAATATTCTGCAGAGCAATCACTTTGGAGATTTTTAGAAGGCAGTTGTGATCCCACCCGGCTTTCTTTTATTTCTGTCCAACCAGATTGTTTTCTGGGCACTTTCTAGCAAAAATTCAGTGTCCTTTTCTCACGCGTGGGGCATCTTAGTAGCAGGTTTTTCCAAAACCCAGTGAAGAAAATTTTCCAAACCCCGAACGGTGTACTAATCAGTCACGGGAACCCGTTTATCTTTGTTTACTCCAAGCTCAACCGCAGCATCCCCAGATATCATAGACAAATAGACTATCTGTAAAAATTTATCCTTCTGTTGCTCAGAAAGTGTCCTGGGATCATCCCCCTTGTCACCCGAGGCATAGATATCTCCCCCTGTCAGATTGGGCGAAATAGTCAAAACGCACTGATCATCTTTGTAAAAGGCAAGAGCAAACAATTGCACTCGAGAATCTGCAGAACCGTTGTCAAAATTTGCATCTTTAGAAAAAAGTTTATCGGCTCTCTCGTGAAATCTCTTCTCCAGTCGGTGAGCTGAAAGGACGTATCGTGAAAAATCCTCATTTGGGATAAGCCTAGGCGACTTCTTCTTCATCATCTCTGGCTGCTTCAACCTAAGAACCACGATCTCATCATATTTTACACCTAGCGCTTCCCCAGCTACCAGTGGTAAAGCCATCATCAGAAGGAGCGTTATTGCGATGTATTTCATTAAGATCGATTCTATGGTCATTGCTCACGGTATTCATGAGCTTTCAGGAAGGGAGCGGCGCACCTAGGATTTTCGCGGCTTATCCAACAATAAAAGGAACCTTAAATAAGCCATGAAAAAATACTACATCAGACTCGAGGTTCACAAGGACACAATTGCTGCTGCCTATCGCGAGCATATGGCGGCGGCGTAAGCTCCTATCATCTGAGGGGGTCTCCTTCACAGATTCACAGGAGCGAGAGCTTTTCAGGGTGCTTTTATCGGACCTTTTTGGGTCGATTCCTTCACGAAATGAAATTTCCTTTCGAAAGTTTCTGGCCAAGAGGCAAAAGATTGATCAAAAATCGCCCCCGGAAATTGAGACAATACATGGCAGCTTGGGGAACAGGATCATTTGAAAACGACGAGGCCGTTGATTGGGCCGCAGAATTAGAGGAAGCGAGTGATTTTTCACTCATTGAGGAGGCATTCGTGGCCGCGGAAGAAGGAGAAGGATTTATCGATGCAGATACCGGCTGTGTGGCGATCGCTGCTGCCGAAGTGGTTGCCTCTTCGCTGGGTAACCCTGGTGATCATGAGGGTGAGGCGGCAGAATCTTTAGAATCTTTCGTCGAACAGATCGGTCAACCAGCGTCCGACACTATCCGTGAAACTGCCCTGAGAGTACTCGACCTCGTGATGGGGGAGGGTTCTGAGCTTTCCGAGATCTGGGAAGTGGGTGCTGGATGGCGAGCCTCAATCCGAGATTTACAGTCACGACTACAAAATTAATCGTCTCTGAAAAAGCTCCGGTTTAGGTCTTTTCATGTTCAGGATGAAACGTAGTTTCTAAGTCGTGCGCTACTTTCAGAAACTTGCGGTCCCTTTCTTATTTACCCTGAGCATATTTCTCACGAGTTGTGGCAGTCCCTATGGGAAGGTGTCCTATTCGGAAGCACCAAAATTTGTGAATGTCTCCGCGTATGATCCAAAGGAGAAACAGCGTGCTGGGCGGGGATATTCTCCTCTTAATCAGAGAGCCTTAAAGGAAAATGGATCACTTGCTCTCATCGCACGTTGCGCGAAGGGCTATGAGCTGGATCGAAAGTGCGCTGATTTTTTAGTCGGAGCTGAACAGCAAGGGATGGAGCTGGGGGCTTACTATTACGTCCAACCTTGGATCAGTGCCAAAAAGCAAGCGGACCGATTCATCGCCCGTCTCAAGACGATCAAACGCCAACGTGGTTTGCAGAGTAAGCAAATCCTCCTCGTGGGAGATATCGATACGAAGTGTAACGGCAAACAGATTGCAGATTTTATTTCCCGAATTGAGCAGTTAACTGGGACCACCCCGGTGATTTATCTGGAGAATAGTGCCCAGCTCCGAGCACGGCTCCCGCAAACACCAGCGAAGTATAAGAAGATCATCCGCCGAGCTCCCTATTGGCTCGCGCTCTATTCGCGAAAAGAGATCGCCAATCCTCGCCAACTGACAAAAGCCTATGGGATCTGGGATCGCTGGGCGATGTGGCAGTATGGAGGAGTCTATTGGGAAAACGGTCGCTCTGCTGCCAAGGTATACCGGAGCGGAGGTTGGCCCGCTCCGCGTTACTTTGGAAATATGGATAGCCCCCTTGAGCATAATGCGTTTAATGGCACTGAGGCAGAATTCTACCGATTCTGGAATCGCTACTCCTGGAAGTGGTAGCGTCTGCAAACGATCCTTTAAATTACGGGCTCCCTCTATTTGAACTTTAAGATGAGCTCCTTTACCACGCTGACGGATCTCCTCCGGGAGGGAAAAAAAACCGCGCTCCTCGCATTACCCCTCATCATCGGGCAGCTCGGAAATATGCTCATGATGATCGCTGATACGGTGATGGTCGGTCAGGTGGGAGTGACGGAACTCGCTGCCCTGACCTTTGGCAATGCCATTTTTACCATCCTCTTTGTTTTTGGCGCGGGACTTATGACGAGTGTCTCCATCCTTACCGCCGGAGCATCTGGCCGGGGCGATCATGCCGATGCGCGTTCCGTCTGTCGGAATGGCCTCTACCTTGCTGTGGTCGCGGGCACCCTTCTATTACTGGGAGGGATTGGTATTCTTCCTTTCCTTCATCTTTTTAAGCAACCGCCTGCGGTCACCGCTCTGACTCCGCCCTATTTGATTCTGATTTTGATCTCATTGGTGCCTTCCTTTGCCTCTATGACGCTGAAAAATCATGGTGATGCACTTGACCAGCCATGGCCCTCTTTCTGGATTTTCCTCGCTGGAGTTCTCCTCAACATCATCCTCAATCAATGGTTTATCTTTGAGTTGGATCTAGGGCTAGTCGGGGCTGGCTGGGCCACTCTCATCGCACGCTCTCTCATCCCCATCGCGATCATCATCTGGTTCAAGCGATCTCGTGCTCTGAGAGAAGACGTCCCTCAGTCTTGGCTGGCGCGCCCGGATCGAGCGCAGCTGAAAAAGCTCCTCTCCTTGGGTATTCCGGCCAGTTTTCAGATTTTAGCGGAGTGGGGAGCTTTTGCAGGAGCGGGCTTTCTCGTGGGTCTCTTTGGCGAAATTTCACTCGCAGCACATCAAATCGCCCTGACCACTTCCGCCACTCTTTTCATGATCCCCTTCGGCATCGGAACGGCTCTTACCATGCGGATGGGAAATGCCGCAGGTGCGGGAGAATCGCACCGCTTCCGCGCGCTCTTCCTCTCTGGCTGGTGCCTTACTCTCATCAGCGTGATCATCACAGGCGTGATTTGCACCTTGGGGCGCAATCTCATTGCGAGCCGTTTCAATGATGATCCTGATGTCATTCGAGTGGCAGGAGCTCTCATTTTCATCGTCGCGCTCTCCCAATTTGTAGATGCTTTCCAAGCAGTTTCTTCTGGAATTCTGAGGGGGCTAGAAGATGTGAAAACACCTGCCTGGACTGCTTTTTTCGCATACTGGATCGTTGGCATTCCCACCGGATGGTACCTTGCTCATTACCGAGGCATGGCCTCTGTCGGGATCTGGTGGGGGCTCGCCCTCGGCCTCACCGTTGCCGCCATCTTTCTCAGTCTGCGTGTAATCAAGATCGCACAGCCCGCTCGCATCCGTTAAGCTCCTGCCTGACGATGAGAATTCAAAATGCCACCTTCGCCAAAAGCGCGACCAAACTTGCGGACTGCCCCCGTTCTGACTTCTCAGAGTTCGCCTTTATTGGCCGTTCTAATGTAGGAAAATCTTCCCTGATCAACATGCTGACCGGGAAAGCTGGACTCGCCAGAGTTTCTAAAACTCCTGGCCGCACTCGGGAAATCAATTTCTTCACCATCGATAAAAAGTGGAGTCTCGTTGACCTCCCCGGGTATGGATACGCTAAGGTGTCTAAAGCGCAGCGGGATCAGTTTAACGAATTCGTTTCCGAATACATTCTCGAGCGAGAAAATTTACGAGGCACCTTCATCTTGATTGATAGCCGCCTCGAACCTCAAAAAATCGATCTCACTTTCGTGCAATGGATCGTTGAATGCGGTGTTCCCTTTGCCCTCATTTTTACAAAATTGGACAAAACGAAGCCACGTCTCGCACAAAAACACATGAACCTCTTTCTCGAAGAGATGAAAGAATGGAGCGATGGAACTCCCATTACATTCCAAACCTCTGCTCAGTCAGGCAGTGGTCGGAAAGAAGTGCTCGGATTTATCGAACAAGCGATGCGCAACTTTTAGAGCCAAAAAATGGGCAGGCCCCGAAAGACCTACCCCTTATATTTCAAATACAAAAACTGTTTGGATCTTTATGCCTCCGCAATTTTCGCTGCTAAATCTTTCTTGCTGAGCACTCCGCTAGATTGGCTCACTACTTGGCCTCCTTTAAAAACGAGAATACTAGGAATGGAGCGGACTCCAAACCGTTGAGCTAAATCAGGCGCATCCTCGATGTTGACCTTAGCGATGGTAGCCGTCTCGGACTCTTCGGCCGCGAACTCTTCCAGCACATGACCTAGAACCTTGCAAGGGCCACACCAGGTGGCCCAAAAGTCGACCAACACGGGTTTGTCACTTCCGTTCACGACGGCGTCAAAATTTTCTCCGGTAAGATTCTGAATTGGGCTTTGAATTGCACTCATACCCTTATGAGACAGACCGACCTGTCTTTATTCCAAATCATTCAAAATTCGTAAAATCAAGACGCAATCAAAACAAAGTCACCTCATCGATCAGTGTCACCTCTCATCGCTCGACGGAATGACTGCGTTTTTAATTTGAGAGATTTATTCCTCTGTTGGAGCATCAGTCTCATCGGCATTTTCAGAATCATCATCGTCTGACTCATCCGGCATGACTCTGGCGACGGCTTGGAGCTTCTCGCCCTCGTTCAGGGTGACAAGTTTCACTCCTTGCGCGTTGCGCCCCGTTTCACGTACTTCCGTAGCACGAATGCGGATCGATTGCCCACCGTCTGTCATGAGCATGACTTCATCTTCTTCAGTGACGGCAATTCCCCCAATGACATTTCCGGTCTTTTCCGTACATTTCATGGTGAGCATTCCGATTCCACCACGATTTTTCGCCATGTAATCTCCAAATGGAGTTCTCTTGCCGAGCCCATTCTCAGAAGCAACTAGGAGACGAGCATCATCACTGACGACGGCCAAACCAACGACAAAGTCTCCTTCTCTCGGCTTGATCCCTCGGACACCGGCGGAATTCCGCCCCATGGTGCGAGCTTGTTCCTCATTAAAGCGGCAGCTCATTCCCTTACTCGTCACGAGCATGACATCATCTTTCCCAGAGGTGAGACGGACGCCGATGAGTTCATTCCCTTCATCAAGTTTGATCGCGATCGTTCCCGCTTTGCGGTAGTTTTTAAAGTCGTAGAGGCTTGTCTTCTTCACCTTACCAGAACGAGTGGCAAAGAAGACATTTCCAGCATCTTCCCGGAAGGTGACGTCATCGCCTGATTCTTCGTCGGTGGTATATTCCAAACGAAGGACTGCTGCGATCGATTCTTCTGGCTGGAGGTCGAGGACGTTTTTAATGCTCCGCCCTTTAGAGGCACGAGACCCCTCCGGTAAGCCATAGACCCGTTCCACATAAACACGACCGGTATTTGTGAAGAACATGAGGTAGTCATGCGCTTGCGCGGTGAAGAGATGTTCGACGAAATCGTTCTCATCTTCATCACCCCCGGTACGGGTCTCCATGCCGCGAACACCTTTGCCTCCGCGAGCTTGCACCCGATATTCATTTGCCGCGGTTCGCTTGATATATCCACGATGACTCAGGGTGACGATCATGCCATCGTTAGAAATCAAATCTTCGATCGCGATCTCACCTTCATCAGGAAGAATTGGACATCTCCGAGGAGTGGCGTACTTCTCTTTGATTTCCAATAACTCCTCTTTGATAATGGCCAACACACGCTCTTCACGAGCCAGGATATCGAGGAGGTCTTTAATTTCCTCTAAGATCGCATCATATTCTGCTTTAATCTTATCCTGCTCCATCGCGGTGAGCTGATAGAGACGGAGTTCAAGAATTGCGTTCACCTGTCGGTCGGTGAAAATGTATTTATCACCAACGATGCTTGGCTGGCTGCGAATTAAGATTCCGAGAGCTTCTGCAACGGGTAGGTCAAAGTGGTAGGCCTTGATCTTCCGGCGGGCTTCATCCCGGTTCTTGGAGTCACGGATCATCTTAATGAAATCATCGAGATGGCCGAGCGCGAGGAGGTAGGCTTCTAAATTTTCTGCACGTTCTTCTGCCTTACGCAGGAGGTAGCGTGTTCTACGGATGATGACTTCTCTCCGATGTTCAATGAAGGCATCAAGAGCATCGAGTAAACCTAGCTGCTTAGGGCGTCGCTCATGAATCGCGAGCATATTCACTCCAAAGGAGGTCTCCATCGCGGTGAGCTTGAAGAGCTGGTTGACGACCACTTGTGGGCGAGCATCCCGTTTCAGAGTGATCTCAATGCAGGTATCATCGGCCGAGAGATCGCGCATACCAGAGATATCTAGGAGAACTTTCTCCCGAACAAGTTCGGCGATTCTCACTTGGAGGTTCGCACGATTCACCCCGTGTGGCACTTGGCGAATGATAATCTGGGAGGCTCCTGTTTTACTCTCGGTGACTTCCATGACCCCGCGCATTTTAATACTGCCGCGGCCTGTTCTAAAGTAGCTGTCGATGCCTTTGTATCCGCGAATTTCGCATGCGGAGGCGAAGTCTGGACCTTTGATGTGCTCCTTCATCTCCTCGATCGTGATGTAAGGATTCTCAATGCGGGCGCACACTCCATCGATCACCTCTCCCAGGTTATGGGATGGGATGTTTGTGGCCATGCCAACGGCAATTCCGGTTCCCCCATTGACGAGGAGGTTGGGAATGGCGGCGGGGAGGACGACTGGTTCACTAGAGTTTTCATCGTACGTGGTCTGATGATCCACGGTTTCTTTTTCAAGATCCGTCATCATGGCAGAACCCATGTGCGTGAGGCGGGCCTCCGTATAACGCATCGCCGCCGGAGCATCGCCCTCCACAGAACCAAAGTTCCCCTGACCATCGACCAGCGTTTCGCGCATGGTCCATGGTTGAGCCATGTTCACAAGGGTCGGGTAGATCGCCCCATCTCCGTGTGGGTGATACTTACCCATGGTCTCACCGACGATGCGGGCACATTTCAGGTGAGCCTTAGACGCCGAGAGCGAAAGGTCATGATGCATGGCGTAGAGTAGACGCCGCTGGGACGGTTTGAGACCGTCACGCGCATCGGGAAGAGCACGGGAAATGATGACAGACATGGAGTAGTCCAGAAAGGACTTCGACATCTCATCAGCGACATTAATCGATTCGATCAAATCGCGTGGTTCGTTAGGTTCTTGGGTGTCGTCAGACATTGGCAGTGGTTGTGAGTGCTAGTAAATGGGGATTCCTCTTGGACTAGACATCCAGATTCTGAACGTTGAGGGCATTGTCTTCGATGAAGCGCTTTCGTGGTTCGACGACGTCGCCCATGAGAACGTCAAACATGGTTTCAGCCTCGATCCGATTTTCGTCGTCGAACTGGACGCGGAGTAGTTGGCGTGTTTCTTTATCCATCGTGGTCTGATAAAGTTCTTTGGCATTCATTTCACCTAGTCCCTTAAAGCGCTGGATTCGCATGCCTTTTTTCCCGATCTCCAGAACGCGTCCGAGAATTTCAAACAGGCTAAAGACAGGAGTCACGACTTCCTGGTCACCTTCACCTTCGACGAGTTCATAGATGGGGGTGTCATCGGAGAAAAATGGTTCACTCTTCACCCCAAACTCTGCGAGACGTTCGAGCAGTTTTGATATTCCGATCGCTTCTCCAAGTTCGCGACGCACGGCGCGCCGCATTTTACCTTCATACTTTTCTTTGAAAGCAGCGTCTTCTTCTTCGGTGATTTCTTCCCCGAAGAGTCGCAGGTCTCGGTTCTCCTCCGCAAAGGCGCGAACTTCCTTCTCATTTCTGAAGTATTTCACTTCCTCCTCATTACCAGTGCGCACTCGGATCATATGTGTCGGGAGCGCATTCCCTTCACGAGCGGATAGGAGGTCTTTGAAATTCCCCCCATGCCCTTCGAGGGTGCGCACAAAGTTTTGAAGTTTCGCGAGAGTCGCTAGCACATCTTGCAGGAGATCGGAATCCACGGAACTCTTTTCCCCCGGCTGCCGGAGAACGACATCATCCGAGCCTAGTTCGATCAAAATCTTATTCATCGCGGCATCATCCGCGATGTATTCCTCCCTCTTTTTACGAGTGATTTTATACAGCGGAGGTTGTGCAATGTAGAGGTAGCCAGCCTTCACCATTTCTGGCATGTGGCGACAGAAGAAGGTTAGTAAGAGAGTCCGAATGTGCGCTCCGTCCACATCGGCATCCGTCATGATGATGACTTTGTGATAGCGCACTTTTTCAAGATCAAAGGCTCCTTCTTGGTCTCCCTCGCCAATTCCAGCACCAATGGCAGTAATCATGGCTTGGATTTCTTTATTCTGAAGGGCCCGGTGCAAGCGCGCTTTCTCTACATTGATCACCTTACCCCGAAGGGGCAAAATCGCTTGCGTGGTTCGATCTCGCCCAGACTTGGCAGAGCCTCCAGCGGAGTCACCCTCAACAATAAAGATTTCAGATTTTTTAGGATCGCGTTCGGAGCAATCTGCAAGTTTTCCCGGAAGGCCTCCGCCAGACAGCACGGACTTACGGACCGTTTCCCGCGCTTTCCGCGCGGCTTCCCGAGCGCGCGCCGCATTGACGGCTTTATCGATGACGGTTTTCGCCAAGTTGGGGTTTTCTTCAAAATAGCTCTGAAGTCCTTCATAAACGACAGAACCTACGACTCCTTCAATTTCGGCATTTACCAGCTTATCTTTGGTCTGTGAGCTGAAACGGGGGTTCGGCATTTTCACGCTGATGACACATACAATCCCCTCTCTTACGTCGTCACCACTCAAGGCAGGGTCTTTGTCTTTGAGGATCTTGTTCGCCTTGGCATATTGGTTAATGGAACGGGTCAAAGAGCCGCGAAATCCGGTCAAATGGGTGCCTCCATCAGCATTCGGAATGGAATTGGCGAAGCAGAGAATCTGATCGTTGTAAGAATCATTATACTGAAAGACGACATCCACGAAGACATCGTCCTCCATGACCTTCCCGTCATAGTCGATTTCGACTTTCCGCTTTCCTTTGATCACGACAGGCTCCTCGTGAACGAGTTGTTTATTTTCACCTAACTGTTCGACAAATTCCTCAATGCCACGGGCATAATAGTAGGTTTCACTTTCGGCAGATTCTTCCCGTGTATCGCTCAGATGAATGGTGAGACCGGGGTTGAGAAATGCTAACTCGCGCAAACGTTTCGCAAGGCGTTCGAATTTAAACTCCGTCGTGTCGGTAAAGATCGTCGCATCAGGAAAAAAGGTCACTTTTGTGCCCGTCACTCCTTGCTCAATCTGATCAATGACCTTGAGCTCCTCGGTTGTCTTGCCACGTTCGAATTTAATCTGGTGCAATTTGCCATCTCGGGAAACCTCAGCGACGAACCAATCCGAGAGCGCATTGACACATTTCGCACCAACACCATGGAGTCCACCGGAGTATTTGTAAGCTCCCTGACCAAATTTTCCACCGGCATGGAGGCTCGTCAGCACAAGCTCGATCGCAGGGATCCCGAATTTCGGGTGCATATCAACTGGAATTCCCCGGCCATCATCGGACACCGAACAGGAGCCATCTTCATTGAGAGTGATCTCAATGATCTTACAAAAGCCAGCAAGATGCTCATCAATAGAGTTATCCAGAACCTCGAAAACACAATGATGAAGACCACGCTCGTCAGGGTCACCGATATACATTCCCGGGCGCTTCCGAACGGCATCAAGGCCCTCAAGTTTATCGATCTGCTCAGCACCATACTCTTGGTCGCCGGAGACAGCGACCTCATTGATTTCGGGCTCGGTATTTTCCTCTGACATCAGAGCGAAATTCTCTGAAATTTAGCGGATTGCGGCAAGTTTGTTTCGTAGAAATTAAAGGGTTTTTTTCGAAATCATCTGACCATAGTTTTTCATCCTGAAATCACGCTCACAAAAAATGCCTCAAGTGAGTGATGATCACTATTTTATGGCAAAATAATGAGTCTCTAAACGATCAATTTAGAAATTCGCATCCAACCATTCAAAAATTTGCGGCTGGTATTGAGAAATGACAAAGCCTGCAACGATCAGGAAGAACAAACCGAGAAGCAATAATTTCACCACCGCGGCAAATTCTCCCTGCTCTTCTTGCGTTTTGGTAAGGCCAGTCTTGGGGTTGACCGGCTCCGAGTGCATCTTCGGCGCGCTGGTCTGTGGTATATCTTTCGGTGAAGATGTTTTTGCCTCAGGCTTTGCGGGCTTACTTTCCACCGCTTTTTTTACCTTTTCCAACGAGCTGGAGCCTGCAACTTCAGCCGTTTTTGATTTGCGAGGAGAAGTGATTTCCTGACCACACGAAGGGCAAGGCGCCTTGAAGCCTTCTTTTTCAGAATCTACACTCAAGTGAGTCTCACATTTAGCACAAACAAAGTGAAGCAAGTTGTCTTTGGTCATCAGAGCAGCCATTACGAGAGACCATAGTGGATATTACGCGTCTTCCAACACTGGATTTCAAGATTACATCTCTAGAACACTGCGCTGCCAATTTAGGAGAATTTCTTCCGGAGCAGCCCGATGCCCGATCATCTGCTCCATCACTGGTCGAGATGCAATGAGTGAGGGGTCGATTTCCAGATTTTCCGCAACCGCATTACGCGCCTCAAGGGCTACTTTTAGACGCTCTTCAAAGGTTTCATCTTTAGGATATCGCTCTCTTTTGGGGCGCTGAGGCCAGTCAACTTCTTTCAGCTCAGAGGCAGCCTCAATCGCATCCTTTAGACGCCCTACACGATTTGACCTCATCCGTGGAGGGAATGTGATTTGCTGCTCTGCAGCTAATTGCTCCGCCCAAGTCAGAAGAACTTTATTGGTCGTCACCATGAAGCTTGGTTTATTCCACTCGGCTGCTTCGGCGTCTCGCCACTGCCAAAGCGCTTTCAAAAAAGCCAATCCTCGTGGGCGCAGCTTTCCACTTCCTCCAATTCTCCAATGTTCTTTTTCTTCGCCTTCTCTCTTAATCACTCGCTTCTGCGAAGCCTGGCAAGATTCCAAAAACCATTCGTAACGCTGCTTTTCCTTCAGCTTTGTTTCTAATTTTTCTGCCAGAGGCAAAAGGTAGCGCACATCATTTCGAGCGTATTCGAGCATTTTATTACTGAGAGGTCGTTGACCCCAATCTGCCTTTTGTGAGCTTTTGGAAAGCTCTACCCCAAAATACTCCTCCACGAGACTCGCATAACCAAACTTCTGATGCCCCAATAACTGAGCCGCGATCTGCGTATCAAAGAGCACGGGTGGCACAAAGCCATACTCACGTAACATGAGTGACATGTCGTAGTCAGCCCCATGCATCCAGATGGTAGCGGTCTTCAACCATTCGATAAAGGGCTGTAGACTATCCTCTCCAAAGGGGTCCAATAATACCACCTCCTGCGCATAACAGACTTGGACGAGACAAATTCTTTCCGCGTAGCGGTAGAGGCTATCTGCCTCAAGATCTAAGCCCACGGCCCCCGCTTCCGGAGGTATTACTTCTAATAAATTAGCAACTGAAGGCTCAGAATCAAAATTCATAGGGAGGGGAAAAGAAAAAAGGTAGGAGATCGTAAGACTCCTACCTTTGAGTTTAAATCGGATAATTCCAAGAAAGATTAATTAGTTCTGGGTCTCGCTTGCAGACGATAAAATGTCATCGGCATATCAGGTCCAACAAAGACTGGAATTTCATGGATATTGACGCCATTACGTATTTCAGAAATTGCTACAGGCACGTCAATATCAACCCAGTTGTCTAAATCAATCGATTGCTGAAGCTGATAGTCAACTCCGCTTACCGTAGGATCGAATGGCACCTCGAGAGTCATGAAATTCCCACCATCATGCACTAGCACGGGAATATTTTTCAAGGTGTTGTCCTTCACATCTTTATCGCCACCGAAAGCTAGTTCTTGAAAATCAGTGAAGCCATCACCATCTGTATCTATTTCTGTGTTCAGTGGTGCCGGTCTGCTCTGAGAAATCGTAATATCATCAATCCAAGCCGTATCCGAACCGCTTGAGACAGTTGAATTTTTGCGATAAATGATTTGCACGAAATTACGCTGATTTGCGGTGAGAGGTACGGATATTGTTCCCCATGCGGCAACCTCGCCACTGATTTCAATGGCTGGAAAATCAATGCCATCGATCATTCCTGCGGCAGGAACACCATTGACAAGAACTTCGAGAACATCGTTTCCAACTTCCGAAGAGACTAAATAATCAAAGGTCAAAATCGAAGCGGTGGATGTCGCAGGAGCCCAATAGGAGAGAGAAACCTGCTGTCCTCCTCCAATTTTGGATGCTTTGAGAACGCGATTACCCGCGCGGATTGGATCATCCACAGGCACCCAAATCGTACGGCTATCAAATAGAGGGACGAAATTCATTCCCGCCTGTTGGACAACCCCTCCAGGAGAACTTGCGGGGTTTGGATCATCAAGGAATAATTCTGCGCTCTCGAAAAGCTCAAGTTGATCTACAAAACCACGATCCGTTGGGATATTCACGTTATCGAAGGCGTCTTTAGCAAAAGTCCACTGGATCGTGTCGCCCCTTGAGCCTCCAAGTTGAACCCCTACGATATCGTAATCAACATCACCGTCAATAAACGCAAGCCAATTTTGAGGAGCAGGCCCTCCATTACTGACGTAGAGGCGATCACTTGAAGTCTCTGAGTTGACTCTCCAATAAAAAGTAGCGATTTCACCCGGAACATTATCAAAAGTAAAAATTGATTGTTGATTATCACTGAGATTTCCAGAACTCGCGATAGCCTCTGTGCCGTCAAATACATTGGTTTCACCATTTGTATCAGTGACAATCTCCCAAGGTAAATCTCCTCCGGATCTGCCATCCAAGCCATTTATTCCGATCGCATCTCCGAATGTATTGCTCACTGGTTCAATAGAAAAAATAATATTCTGAGTTCCAGAACCGCCCGGCCCCTGCAAATTCAGAGTTGCTCTTTGCGCTCCAGCATTCACAGGTGCTCCAACCACAAAGAAACGTTGCTGTCCAGATTCTTCACGAACTTCTAGGGTGAGGCCTTCTGGGAGATCAGAGAAAGACAATCCGTCTGGAGAAAGCCCAACAACGACAATTTCAGTATTTAGAGGCTGTCCCTGCACCCCTTCGATGACAAAATCGCTTAAAAGCACGGGGGCTGTATTTGCTGGAGTATCTTCTGTAGCGGTACCAAATACCGTGATACCGATATTATCAACTTCCATTTGTTCACCAGAAACACGGTCTGTTATCGTGACGGTCCAAACTCCTCGAGAAGTCTCTCCCCAATTCCTAGCGGTCATGAAAGGATATCTTGAGATATTTGTTTCGGCTCCACCGGCGCTAGATTCGGCCAAGCGGCTAATGGTACCACTTGGTGAAACCAAATTAATATCTAGGTCTGATCTTCTGCCACCGAGAGCAGTGACATTCACGACGACGTGTTCGATTCTTAGATTTTCTTCATCAGAAAAATCGAATGAAGCGATAAATGGAGTTCCAGTATTATCAGGCACCAATTGACCAAATACCTGCCCTTGTTCTATTTGCTCTCTCGCGGGTAAGATCACCGCTTCTTCCGCCATACGAACTGCAGCGGAGGCATCAATAGCTCCGGCACCATAGTTATGATTGAATCTGATCCCTGCTCCATTGAAAATCCAATCGGTATCATTAGGATCAATCTGACGAGCGGATCTGATCAAAATATCCTGAACATCACGCCATCCAAGAGCTGCTACCCCAGGATCTGCACGCATAACTTCAGATCTCGCCTCGAGCATGAGAGCAATCACGCTTGAGGCAATCGATGCCGCAGCATTAGTTCCTCCTTCGTCGGTTCGAAAACCAGAACCGCCTGAAAAGTTAATCGCTAGTTGACTGGCTGGAGGAGTCGGAGGACTATAAACTAAATTAGGTGGGATAGGACCAAACGGCTGAGGGATTGCCCCTAAGGTGAATGACGGAACCATCAGATCTCTGGAACCGCCACCTGAAGGGGCAGATACAATCAAATTAGCCCCAGGTTCTGAATATTCAGCGCGGACCCCTGTATCGGTAAATGCTCCAACAGCAATTGTATAGGGAGAATTTGCATAGCCATCATAATTAGAATTCGCTCCAATCGCGGCTAAATCTCCTGCAGGAAAGACATAAATTGCACCACTCCCACCACGCCCCTGAAGGGTGCCAGTCCTGAACGCTTCTTCTACGGTGTCGGATAATGGGATTAATCTCAGATTTCTAACATTCAGGTTATTCGAGGTCGCGGCACCGAAACTGGCGTTATAAATTGATGCATCAAGCGTAGGGTCAAAATTTCCAAGTGAGCCAAGACGATGAAGAAGAGCCGTTGCATCATCTGCCGCGTTTCGACTGGTGCTTCCCGTCAGACGGATCGGAAGTAGTGAAGAATTGTAGGCAATTCCAGAAATCCCAGCTCCATCATTACTCGCTCGAACAAGACCTGCCATTGCCGTTCCAGTGAGATCGCTACCTGATGTAGGAAGAGCAAACACGTTACCAGGAGTCAATCCAGGATTGGGACTCAGGCCCAGTGCCATCAGCACCGTGGCGTTACCCTCTTGTCCAGCTAGATTCGGCCAATCCGCACCAATGGCACCACCTGGAACAAAAAATTCTGGGTGGGGAGCAATGCCGTCAGAAATGATGGCGATCACAATGTCGTTTCCGCTATATGTCCCTCCGTCAAATTCGAGCATACTGCCATCGGGTGAAATTTGACGGGGTTCTGTTTCATAAGCATCGCGCAGATTGGCATCAGCACCTGCAATGGATGGCCCTGTGCCGTTATTATCAAAGTACCAAGCCGTTTGCCCAAGAGCGTCTGCTCCAGTAGGGAATTGAGCAAAAGCAGGTGCGATCGTCGCGAACAGAGTGAATAAAGATGAAAATTGTTTTTTCATAAACATATTAAAAATTAGAGGTAATTCTCTCTGTAATTAGAGAACGATCTGGGTGATTCTTGGTCTCAAGATACAGGTTTCGGTAGAACCTGCTTCTCGGCTGGATAATCGTAGAATATTGTCATCGTCTAACTCGATTCTCCATTCTGGATCATCTTCTTCGATCACACGGTAGTCTACGATTGCTCCGCTTTCATCAAATACTGGAGCTTCAGCCTGATAGCGTATTTCCGGGGTCGCGTTAGGTCGCTTGGGTATTTCATACTCGCACCTTGAGGTGAGAGCATTGAAAGTTGGTCTGATAAATGGTGAATCTGCAGGGTCAAAAGGAGATGTCAGGAGAGCGTATTCCGTAAAATTCGTAAATCCGTCCCCATCGTAATCTGCATCAGGTTCTAAATCAGAATCTGTGATCCCAACAGGCAACGCATCCTTACTCTCAGTAGGGTCAAGATTTCCAATTTCAATAAGGAATCCTTCATAGCTATCTACCAGGCGCACTGACCATTCAAAATTTCTCACCGAATTATCAGTCGCTATCCCTGAAGTGGGCAAATTGCGCATGTAAGTGAGGCGTGCCGTAAATGGTCCGTCGCCCACCCGGTAGAGTGCGGGCCCAACATCTACACTCGTTGATGGAGTGCTGATTAAGGTTGGACTCATCATATTGTTATCCGCAGTGAAGGGCGGAAAGACGATCAGCTCTGTCACAGGGTCCACCATCGAAAACATGGTGATGTCACCCGGAAGAACATCTAGAATATCTAAGCCAATCCAATCGAACCGAAATCCGACGCGAGGATCCACAAGGAACTCACCATCACGCCAACGTAAGTCATTGGTAAGCGCAAATGATTGAATACCAGGAATCAGACCTCGTCCAGGAAATGCCTCTACCATCGGAGGATGCGCGACAGAAATTGGGAACGGAATTCTTGTTTGAGCTGGCGTAAGACCAAATGGATTTCTTGGAAAATCAAATATGTAGGATCCTGGAACAATCTCACTCAACATCCGCTCTAATTCAACCTCTCCAGGGCCGTAAGTCAGACTGTAGCTGTAACGGGTGAAATTTAATTCTTGAAAAGGCCCATTTACGCGGTCGTAGAAAATAGTAATACTGTTATCATCCCATCCTCCTGCGAGCGGGCGAGGCAAGTCACTAATTGGGGAAGCTCTTAGAAACACCTCCTGTCTGCGCCCAGGTTCAATGAACTGGAAAGGACTGGGAATGGGAGCGACAGAGATGAAACCTCTTTGATCAACTAATCCGTCATTATCACTATCAATATCACCATTGTTTAAAGAATTACCCGCAGTGATGAACCCAGTTGTGCCAAGAGGACAGCCTATGCTTGGCGGGACAAATTGAGGGAGAACTCCTCCTCCGCAAGGAGATAACATAAAAAAGCCATCGGCTAAGAACATCTGCCATTCTCCTTCGATAAAATTGAACTCTTCGGGACCGATTTGCTGGTAGGTCTTGATATCCTGAAAACTAAGATTGAGCTGAGTTACCTGACCCATCAGCGACAATGGCAGTGCCATCGTGGCACCCAGAATGGTTGTTTTAAAATTCATAAATCAGTAAAATCGGAGGTGTAAAGTGTATTTACGTTGTAGATCAAGATTAGGCAATCAAAAATTTAAACGGAACATAAAACGGAAAAATTCATTTTCCTGTCTCAGCATGCTTTTCTCGCAAAAATTAATTTACCTATATTTTTAAAAAAAATACAGATTCTTTGGAGTATTAGGCAAGGATAAAGTTATCGCATCCCTTTTAAGACCAGTTCGGTATTTGTCTCCGTCCGAGAAAGATTAGCCAAAAGCACCTCCAAAGCCTCTCCGATCGGGAGCGCGGCCAAATGACGACGGATTTCAAGCACTTTCGGTAATTCTTGCTCGTGATAAAGACGGTCATCATTCCGAGTCCCGCTTTGTGGAATGTGAATTGCGGGATAGATTCTTTGCTCAGCAAGGATGCGGTCAAGGCGGATCTCCATATTGCCGGTGCCTTTGAGTTCTTCAAAAATCACATCATCCATGCGGCTTTCAGTCTCCACGAGACAGGTGGCGAGGATCGTCAGGCTCCCTCCTTCTTCCACATTTCGGGCCGCTCCAAAAAATTTACGACATTCTGTAATCGCCTTAGGGCTGATCCCTCCAGAACCAATCGGCCCACCTCGGGATGCATTATTATAGCCTCGAGCCAGACGCGTGAGACTATCGAGTAGGATCACGACATCTTTTTTCTGCTCCACGAGTCTCCTTGCTCTTTCCATCACAACATTCGCGACTTGGGCATGACGCTTTGATGTTTCATCGAAGGTGGATGCAAAGACATTATGCCCGACCATATCTTCGAAATCAGTGACTTCCTCGGGGCGTTCATCTAAGAGAAGCACGATCAGCTCCGCTTCAGGGTGATTTTGCTGAATGGATTGGGCAATTTGCTTTAGTAAAATAGTCTTTCCTCCACGAGGGGGAGCTACAATCAGTCCACGCTGCCCTTTTCCAAGGGGAGCAATCATATCAACGACCCTTACCGCCAAACCTCCTTCTTTCCCCCGCTCCAACATAAAGCGCTCTTCTGGAAAGAGTGAGGTCAAAAAATCAAAGGGGGCACCAGCCTGAAAAGTCTCTGGATCTTGCCCCTCAATTTTGAGGATTTTGTCGACCGAAAGGTATTTATCCCGTCCTTTGGGAGCACGCAGGATGACTTCAACAAAGTGGCCTTCACGAAGTCCATACTCCTTGATGAGGCTCACAGGAAGGTAGAGATCATCAAACTCCGCCCGGAAGCTTTTTAGAGGATCTCGTAGCATGCCATAATTTTCATTGACCATTTCAAGGACCCCAGAGCCTGTAACGCGAGTCCCATGAGTTGCAAAACAGCTTAAAATAGTAAACGTCAGCTGTGCCTTAGTTGCCCGCGCCGGGATTCTGACAGGAAGCCTTTCAATTTCCTCGTATAATTCAGAGAGAGGACGAGTACGAAATTCGTTGATGACAACCGATTCTGGAACTTCTGGAGGTGGTGGTGGTGGCACCTCTTTCTGCTCTTCCACGACCTCTTTGATTGCTTCACGCTTCTCTGCTGGAATGTCTTCTTCAGCAGGAGTTTGGGGAGACTCCTCAGCAAGAACGGTGGAAGCATCATCTTCTGATACAGACATTTTCACATCGCTCGCACTTTGCGACAGATCATCCATTCCTGGTAAATCAGGCTCCAATTCGGAAAATGACTCAACCTCAGAAGATTTTGCCACTTTCTTCTTAGCCTTAGCAGCTTTTTTGGCAGCTTTTTTAACCGTCTTCTTTGCGGCTTTTTTGGCCGTTTTCTTTGCTGCTTTTTTCGTTGCTTTCTTGGCTGCTTTCTTGACCGCCTTTTTCTTCGGCTGGCCCTCTGGTTTCGAGTCGGTGGACTCTTCCGCAGGCTTCACCTCTTCTGAGGGATCGGGAGACTCTTGCTGGTCGCTCATATGAAAAATTCAAAGTGTTTTGAGGAAACGAGAAAGCTGACACTTGAGTTGGTGTGGTGGCCCTTCATTCCAAAATACCACATCGGCCAGAGCCACCTTCTCCAATATCGGAAGTTGGGCAGCAATTATCGAGGTGATTAAATTGTCATCAAAGCCATTGCGTTCTTTGAGACGCATTCGCTGAGTCTTCTCCGATGTCGCTACGACCAGGCAACTTTCCTGACCGAAGTCAAATCCACTTTCAAACAAGAGTGGCACATCCGCGATAAACAACGATGACGGAGTGGTTTTACGCGATAACTCTAATTTCTCAAGACATTCCTCGCGCACCAGCGGGTGTAGAATTGATTCCAGCTTTTTTCTCTCTTCTGGCGCCCTAAAGACCCGCTCTCGGAGAGCCTTCCGATTGAGTTTCCCCTCTCGTTCCTTCATCTCCTCACCAAAAGTATGAGCGATGGAATCAATCACTTCTCCTCGTTCCAAGAGCCCCTGCACCGATTGATCACAGTCAAAGCTCACTAGATCGGAATCCAGATGCTGTAATAATTTCAGGATCGTTGATTTCCCTGTGGCGATACCGCCTGTGAGAGCCAAAATATTCATGACACCATTTTATGCGGTCAGCAACGTGTCTGCTTGATAAAAAAAGCGGGACCCAAATTGAGTCCCGCTTTTGAAAAAGACCGTATCGATAATTTTTAGTTATTCGCAGGTGGTAAGAGTGAGTTATCAGCACCAATAAAGCCAGAGTCGACAGGTGATCCTGTAGAAATAGGCGCTCCAGGAGTTGATCCACCTTTTACCTGACGTCCAGTCGCATCAATAATCTGTGCGGTGACGAAGATAATCAAGTTACTCTTGATGTGGTTCTCAGCTTTGGTCTGGAACAAACGTCCTACAAAAGGAAGATCCCCAAGGATGGGCACTTTATCTTCCACATTCTGCACATCTTCACGAATCAGTCCCCCAACAGCGACAGTATAGCCATCATAAATGGTAATTCCAGTGTTCACTCGACGGACTGAGAAGACGGGCATCTCAATTCTGTTTTCCGTAATCGTGATCTGAACTGGGTTACCAAGAGCATCAGTAGCAGGTGAAGTGATTGGACTTCCGTAATTCACAAATCCTTCAAACTCAATAATCTGAGGAGCAAATCGAAGATCGATGACACTTCCATTGGCCCCAACGTTTGGCTCAACTTCAAGGGTGACCCCAGTATTTTTGGTTTCAAAAGTCGTCGGAGTCGCAGGAGTCACGGGGAAAATTCCCGCGCCACCACCACCACCACCAACTCCGCCTCCACCACCATTGGTGGCTCCAACTGCGTTAGGAAGTTCGGGTGGTTCGTATTCGGTAGGATAAATAAATTCACGAATGATCTCGATCGTCGCCTTCGCACCTGGCTTGGCCATGACACTTGGAGCAGTCATCACATCCGTTCCTTTCTTCTGAGAAAGACCACGCATGATCATTTGCACCGCGCCATCTCCGAAGATCCCAGTGAGAGATAAAATACCAGGAGCAACGTTTGTCGCCTGAGCGGTCCGGTTAGGATTATTCAGAATCGCATCAATGCTATTCCGATTGATTGCCCCATCACCACTCCGGAGGCCTCCTGTCACAATCTGTGACACGTTCTGGTTAGTCGCAAGGGGAACGCCAGGAATTGGCGTCGCGAAACGTGGTGGTCCGATAGGGCTGACAAAATCAGCACCAGTCCGGCCCACGCCACTTCCAATAGAACCTCCACCCGCAAAGAATGCATTTCCGAGTGAATTTGGACCTGCTCCCCCAAAACCTAGTGGGGATACAATCCAATCGAAGCCAAGCTCTTCTCCATTCTCCTGAGAGATTTCAACAAACTTGGTGAGAATCTTAATCTGACGAGGCGTGTCGTTGATCGAAGCTTCAACAATCGCTTCGATGAGCTCTAAATTTGTAGGCGTATTACGCACAAGGAGTGAACTGCTTCCCGCCAGATACTGTGCTGATGCTCCATCAGGAAAGCTGACCCCACGGTCCTCAAGAAGCTCTCTCATCCCTTTCCGTGCGGTAATTGTAGGAGCGCCGGAACCCGCATCATCTGCGAAGGGATCACCGCCACCGTCATCACCACC
>CALGLJ010000128.1 GCA_937930235.1 uncultured Verrucomicrobiales bacterium
CACCATTCGACACACCCACGAACGAGCCATGCGACTTTTCCTGCGCCTGAATCCCCCTCACTCACCCAGCATGAAACCATTTCAGATGCAGTGATTTAGAAGAATCAGACTTAAATTATGCTGGCGTAGAATTGGCCTATTTTTCGGCATTCGGCACTAGCTCCAATCACGCCCGATTGCGTAAAGCTCACATCGATCACACACACAATAATCAATGCTTCTAAGTTCTTCTTTACGCATATCACCTTCACAATCAGGACAAGTCGCTATTATCGCGTCGCCCTTAAGATGGATCTGACGAATGAGCAGGATAAACAGTGCAAACATCGCAAAAATTATCGCGACGATTACAGGTAAACCAAAAAAAGCTGTACTGAAAATCACAACTGGAACTAGAAAAAGGGAGCGTTGAGACCTAGGCAATCCCTCTACTGGTCCTGATTCACGCTTCCGACGGAGATCTTCAGTCAATTCAACGCGCTCAATGTAACTATTGAGATAGTGTAATTTACCTCGATGCATGTCTTTTTCCTGTCGAACTGAATTTGTTCACACGGCCTAATCTATTGGCCGTTTACTGTTCACCTTCTGAGATGGCTTTATGGAAAAACGTTATAATGTCAAATCGCTCATCCCCTCCTAGACACTCACCATACTGAATCGGGAAAAGAGTCTTCAGCTCGACAGACAAAGCATCGTCAGGAGACAAATATCTCCTATTTTCGTCTAAATAGTGTACAACCGAATTCAAAATTATTAAAATACTAGCTCTCTTGTTCTCGCCAATTATGTCATAATAACCTAGATTTTTCAAAAAAGTCGTCGAATCTATACTTCCAGACAACCAAGCCCATGAAATTTCTTCGAGAAACTTGACCGTATGCTTTTCCCCCATTTTTTTTGATTTCGAAGGAACAGCAAAAGATGCGGCTACGTTAATGAGTTTGGTTCCATCTTTGTCCCAATAAAAAATCACTTCAGAAATATTGGTGTCTCTCAACTTATAAATCGTAGACTGGTATTCTCCACGCATTTCATCATTACCATTCTCACCAAAGTTAGCCAATATTGTCCCCTTCAAGATTGGGGGAAGAGCCGGGGTTTGGGTAAAGTATTTTTTGTAAACAACTGTTAGCGCTATCGATGTGATCGCACCAGTCGCAAAGAAAAATATTCCAAAAATAAATCTATTCATCACATAGGAAATTACTAATATTCGCCAGAAACAAATCTCATATATTTGTTATTTGATCGCATAATTTGATTAAGGTAGGAACGTCAGCTGCCTGACGTCCCCCTCGCAGATCCCTGCGTGCGATTTTCCCGCACAGGACTCCTCAGATAAATGCGCATCCCGGAGGATTAACTCTACTCTGTTTGGTAACTTCATTCTTTTGACTCTTTTATGTTTACTCTGGTTCACGACCTTTAGACAAGACGCATTTCTCGCTGCCCCTTCGACGGACTCACCCACTCTTTCACCACTCGGGGAAACGGGATCTGCCAGTCGCCTTGCCAGCGCTTCAGTGAGTTATGCCTTACAAAAAAATCAAGAAGTGATTAGCAGTCGGGAGCAGCAGCGCCTTCTGGTGAATTGATTTCTTCTAGCCCAGCCAACAATCGTTTCCGAATCTCTCTAACAGTTCCGAAAACACCCTCAGCAGCGAGAAGGTATTCGTCATGTATCGCGATAACAAAATTAAAGTCTTCTGGAGAATCATAGTCATTACGTGACCAAATCCGTTCTAGAAACTTGGTGAGCGGTTCGAGAAAATCTGGATACTCAACCAATTTCTGACGCAACTTCGCCTTGATTAAACGCAATGCGCACCAATCGTCATAGCCATCAGAGAGGGAGAGTAGCATTGAATGAGCTTCTTTCTCAGAGTCTGCCTTTAGGAGTGAGATATCCGCGACCTGATCACTGTATTCGTTCTCCAAGAGGTAGCGATCTGCCCATAGTATAACTTCGTTAATTGAAGTAACTCCAACCTCAAGCCCCAACACATGTGAGTGAATCTTAAGAGCGATAGGATTCATTTTCTGGAGAATGCAGATGCAGATTTAAAATGATATTTCTCCAGAATTACTCGAATTGTTTCGCGTGCGTTTGGGGAAAGATGGAAATTCTTTGAAATTTTGGGATCAAATCCACTAGAGCTCACAGAACCAATTCGGTAGTACGTATCGGAATCTCGAATTTCAAAGAAAAGCGCAGCTCCTCCCGGAGTAACAGGAAACCCCTTCGGATTTACAGTGAATCGCCAAACCTTCTCCTTACTATCAAATTTGGGTTTTCCAGTCTCAAATTTATCTCGAAAATCACGATACTTCTCTAGCTTGAGAATACCCTTACCAAGCTCAATAACTACGTCTCGATTCAGTCGAGAATTTGCAAAAGCCGTCGAAGCGACCAGTCCAAACAGCGCTATTATCAGGAGTATTTTCATTTTTAGACCAACGTTTAAATAGAGGCGACTGATAAATCTGAATACCGCATCACCTCACACAAAAACTTCTCATATGGAAACAGATAAGTCACCGTAAACTTTATGCGCTGTAACTAACCTCTCTCGAACCTACTTCGTAAAGATTATTTCTTCAGCAGATTCTTCATTGCTTCTAATTTGCTTAGCTCGTGATCCAAAATTCTCCCGCACTTCACTTGGTCACCCTCCACTATCACCGTGCCACACAACTCCGGAACACCGCCTGTGTCCGCACGCCAGACATTTATAATACATGATAGCTTGCCGACCCTCTTCTTCAGGAGCGATAAAGACTTCAGGCTTCCCGCAGGAGGAGCAATTGTAGGGTGCTGTGACTAGCATATACCGTGAAAATTTGCTCCAAAGATACAATGAAACCACAATCCATATTGCAATAATCCAACCGTTCACTCCAGGTAACCATCCTAGTGTATTCAACAAAATCGGGATAGATGGAAATAGCACAAACGCGAATGCTACAGCAATCGCTCGAACTCCGTATGGAATATATTTAGTCAACATCTCAGACCCTTTGCTGATCTGGTGGAAATTGTTTGAGCAGACTCTACGACTGTCGGTTAAGCCCGGCGGAGCGTTTCAGGTCGATTGTTCATTGATTGAAAAGCAATACTTCTAGTTCGCTTTCCACAAGTGATGATCCTGCCTCAAGAAGATTACTAAAGAAAGTTAGAACCTCCAGGAAACAGCGAAACCTGCGAGCGCCTGATTTTCTTCGACTACGATCGGGCTGTCAGCAACGTCATCAAGAAGGCGTGAGTACGAAAGGTATCCGACTAAACCCCAATCTTCATTCAGTGCATAGTTGGCGGTGAAGCTTAGAGAAGCGCGCTGAATACCGCCACCCAATGAATAGGCTGGCAAGCTCGTAGCTCCTTCTGACACTCCGTAGTAGGTTTGTAAAAAATCACTGCTGCCATAATCAGCACTCAGCGAGGTCGAGAGAAACAGACGTGGACTCGCTTTCCAAGAGTAACTCATTGCCGGAGTGATGGTAAATCCCTCATGAGTATCTGTGACGTCAAACAAGACTTTGATTTTGAATGCTATCGAGTCTCCTTTATTGAGAACATTCCTCAGTTGATATCCTAAAAACCCTCCCAATTCGATTGCCGCATCGATTTCACCAAGCGCATCAATGGCAGCGTTTCCTGTATCGTCACGATCAAATCGATAGCGACTTGTGACTCCGCCCATCCAGCTTCCATTTCCTCGTGGAGCGAGAAGGTCCGCGCTAAGTGAGAGTCCTTCCCAGCTGAAGGTGGCGAAATCAGTCGAGTAACGAGCCGCTCCAAAAGGGATCAGTTGATACTCGTCTGACCCCGAGTATTCCGGTACTGTTCCAAGTCCGAGAGCAACAAAATCAGGGGGTTGTTTTCCGTAAGCAATCGAGACGGAAAGAAAAAGAATGGCGTGAATTTTCATACAAATGGATGGTGCGGCTTTAATACAGGTGAGGCAATTTTTTGCGGTGGACTGAGGTGAACTGAGGCGGCCCCGAAAGTTCGACCACTCGAAAGCTAAATTCAGTTATGATGCCCAAGCTTGTGAGAGTAATATGAAATGAACTGTTGGAGAGCAAGTCAGGAGCGTGGCGATATAGAAGCGGTTCAGGCTACTTTCTCTGTGGTGGTGGCAGAAATCTCAATGAGGATGCTTGAATACTTTCCACGCCCTAACATCACGCTTCAGGTCGACTCCTTGGGTCGTTCTTAAGGGGCACTCTGATCTCTTGGAAATTTTGTTTCAACCTTCTGACTTGCAAGAAGCACCTCCCAGCATTCATTGTAAATTAAGTTTGAATACCTCAAAAAAAATTCTGGTCATCGATATCGGTGGCTCCAATGTGAAGATTCTCGCAACTGGGATCAAAAACCGGATCAAAATTCCTTCGGGATCGAAAATGACCCCTGAAAAAATGGTCGTCGCAGTGAAAGAAGAAGCTGCCGACTGGGATTACGATGTAATCTCGATGGCCTATCCCGGAGCAGTCATTGAGGGAAAAATCGCCAAAGAACCGCACAACCTCGGCTCAGGCTGGACCGATTTTAATTTTGAAAAAGCCTTCGAAAAGCCTGTTCGGATTCTCAACGACGCTGCTACTCAAGCTCTGGGAAGCTATGAAGGAGGGAGCATGCTCTTTCTAGGCCTCGGCACGGGACTGGGAGCGGCCTTAGTAAAGGAGGGCACTATCATTCCTCTCGAAATCGCGCACCTTCCCTATCGTAAGGATAAAAGCTATGAGGACTATGTGGGCAAAAAAGGCTACGAGCACCTCGGAGAGGATAAGTGGCAGAAACATGTGAAACGCATCATCAAGCTTCTCGGAGACGCATTCGTAGCCCAAGATATCGTCCTTGGCGGCGGGAATGCGGAGTTGATAAAAAATCTTCCGAAACACGTGCGCCTCGGGAGCAATGCCAACGCCTTCAAAGGTGGATTTCGGCTCTGGGATGATTAGCCCGATTTCTCAATTTCTTATCAAGTGATTGACGGAGGTACTGAGAGTTAAGCCGTGATTTTCCAGTAGTGTCATTGATGACACAGATCCTGCATGGTGGTGAAAGATCAGATTGAAAACCGAACCGATGCGGGATCAAATGCTCCACTCTTAATTTTTTCCACTAACTCCAAGCCATACTCCTTTGCTAAAGGGTGCCTCCCAGACAAAAATAAATGGAAATCCTCCACTCCATGACAGCCCTCTGGAGGGCAAAGCCCTGCGCCATCATGCACTGCCGGGATCGCCTCTTTTGCACTCCCCCTTTCTCCTGCAGGAACAATCTCCTCCATGATAACCTGATGAGACCACTTGGATTCAAAATCATAAAGGTAAATGAATTCTCGGATTCCATTCTCAATCACTTGAGAGACTCCGTTCTGAATTTCACAAAAATGCTCTTCTTCACTTGCACTACTGAAAGTCAATTCCAGCACTCCATTTTCAAAGATCTGAAAAGCGTGCGGACTCGTCCCTAACCAGCCAAAAGAATCGCGGATTACTTCGTGCAAATGAAAAAAAGAAGCGTCAGCCGGAATACTGATTCTTCGATAAATTGGAGTCCCCACAAGATTGATTCGGAATATGAATCGGATCGAGCTCTCCAAAGCAGGGACCGTGATCTCTTCAGATTTTAACATCTGATCGAGGGCTCCGCCTTCTGTGATTTGCTCCGCGAAGTGACGGATCATTTGCGCTCCCTCTTCGTTTGCCATCACCTGATCCATGAAGGCTGAAATCTCAGCCTCGCTCGCATCCTCAGACGGCATCTGAGACATCAGCTCATCTAATTTACTGAGCGGTGAATTGTCTGGAGACTGCATTAAAGTCATCAACCAAAATTTGAATCCTCCTATCGAGGCCAAGCCGCATGAGTATGTGTTGAATGCCCTTTGTCTCCGGGGCCTAAAGTTTCGGTCGCGCCAAGCTGTCGGCAGCGACGTAAAAATTGTCGCCAATATGGATTCCCATAACCCACTTTACGGCCGTTGATCATATCGACATCAAAAGCCAACCCCGCATAGTGACGTGAAGTTCGGCTATGAGATCCTCCGGCGATAGAAGTCACGCGAAAGGTGTAACCTTCTTTTGCCAGAATTTTCATTGCGGTCAGCATACGCGCATCCAGAGTCACGCTCCCTCCCGGAGCATTACCATAATAGCTCCGGCGAGCACGAACTCCGCTGGAAGTTGCTACAATATTATCCCAGGAAGAGGCTCCATCATAACGCCCAGAAACCTGGCGGCGTAGCCAATCAATTTTTGTCGAAGTTTTCAACCACTGAGCCGTCGCTTGACGAGGCGAAATTCTTGGAATCGAAACCGTTGGTTTTTGAGACTTTGAGCTACTACAGCTCACCACACCAATCCCCGCAATGAGAGTGAATAAAGGAAGGACCAATAGATAACGTTGCTTCATTTGGATAAGATCTACAAATATGCGACATAAAACAAGACCTGGTAAGCGAATAAACAAAAAGCACTCAAAAGCCACTGACACTCAGGATTGAAAGACATCTCTGATTTTTAAAATTCACCGACCTCTCCCCTCTTCATTGAGAGTGACATCTTCACGCATTCAAAATTGATCCGCATTCACCCCCTCATTGCGGAGCGCTATGCAAACGAGACACCCTCTATCCACGATCATATTTAGGAAGTTGGAATATTAGATTCACTTACTGATTTCGACAAAATTCACCCACCTCTGAGACGAAGTACGAATAATGCCGTAGATTAAACCGTTTCCTTTTTTGATTTAAAAATGATCAGATCAAGTTCGTACTTCTTGCTCAAAAACCGTTCCTGATTTCAAAAAAAAACGATCTTTCGGAATATTTTTCCTCTACGTACCTTTCACTCGTAGCTCTTCGATACATTCGAGAGCGATTTTCAACACAACTAAAAAACACAATACAATGGAAATCAAAACAAACTCACTTATCACAAAGGCAGCCGCCG
>CALGLJ010000129.1 GCA_937930235.1 uncultured Verrucomicrobiales bacterium
CTCCGGCTTTGCCGGAGGTCCTTCACTTTTTGTTGGGCTAGTGTTCGAATGATTTCCTTTGGATCGTCTGAATAAGGGTAGGCCTCAAGGAGAGACCTAACAGATTTATGACGTTTCCTCTCAGAACTCTCCTCATTTTGCCATCCGGACACCGCATAAGGTTAACTTAATGGAATCACTTACGAAAGCTGTTTTCTAAGCTTCGATAAACAAATTCCCAATGTTGCGGGCTGTCTGAAAATTCAAATTTTCGGTTCTGCAGCACATACATTGCTTCCAAGATTCCGGGATCAGGCTCCTTTCCAAGAGCACGTCTGAGAGGTTCTAGCCAAGACGGTTTTTTTTCAGGGACGATCCGCCTAATCTGAGCCTTCTCTGTCTCAAGAATGTCCGCGATTGTAAGGTTAAATGCCTCGGCGAGCTTGAATAGAGTCGAGGCAGATGGATTGCTACTTTCATTATTCTCAAGTTTGGAGAGAAGCCCTTTGGATAAGCCAGATTTCTCTGAAAGCGTTGGTAAAGTCATGCCATGTTCTGCACGGAGAGCTTTAATTCGACCGGATAGGTTGTGCATAATTGTTAATATAGTGTGGATAGTTCACTTTGGGAAACTTTTTTTCCTTGCGTGGTTTCTCATAGTGAACTAATAGTCTATTGTTGGCTATCCAGAGAAACATCTGGTGATCAACAAAAGAAAAAAATGAAAAATAATAAACAAACCTCAAAATCAGTCGCTACACAGGCTGCTCAGATCCTGAAAGATCCCTCTGCTTCGCAAACAGCAAAGCGGCTTGCTGGCAGTGCGCTCTCCCAACGAGACCGATCCAATCAAACCGGTGCCGAACTCGAAGACCTAGCTTCGAGGGTATTGGATAGCAGCAAATACAACCAAGACACGAAGGCATTGGCTGGATCCGTTCTCTCACACTCTAACAAAAAACGCTAAATGAGTAATAAACCTAAGCGCAAGCCTATCCCTAAACCTACTCAGCCTTCGAGGAATCGAGAGGGGCGAAGTTATGCCAATGCCACTGCAAATTTCTCCCGAAAGGTTAGAGCGCACGGTGCGGTGTCGAAAAATACGAATACCAACCATACTGGACCTAAAAGAAACAATCCCAGATGAAGCTTTCAGATGCCCGAGAATCCTTCTACTCGAATACTGGAACAGTCTCGGAGCTTTGTAGAAAGTTGAGTTATTCTGGATTGGCAGTCATCTGGATCATCCGGACTGGCAGTGATCTTTCGGCAAGCTACGAGACTTGGTGGTTATGGATTCTCATTGGATATGTGCTGTCTCTTGCGTGTGACCTTTTGCAGTATTTTTCCCTGGGAGAATGTTGGCGTCGCTACAATGATGAACGGTTCAAAGCCGGAGTTTCGCTGGATGATGAAGTTGAACCGCCTGAAAGGCTCAATTATATGGGCTTCCTTTTCTACTATGTGAAATTTGGTTTGGTAACGATTTCGACGGTCTTCCTGCTTATCGCATTGTCGTCTGTCGTCTTGGCCGATTCAGAGGCGTAGACTGAGGGGCACAAAAATAGAGGCGAAGTAGGGTATAGTGTCTCAAGGCATTTAGGGGTCAGCATCATAAATGCCTTGAGCGAAAAATTGAGAATGTAAGCTTTGCTAAATCAGAAGTGGTTTTGGTTTCGGTGATCGATGCAGATCAGTGTCGCACAATCTACATTGAGCGACTTCGACCAGTGTTTCTCACAAGACTTTTGATACCGCCAAGAATTCTTGTTGAGCTTTCAATACGGCATCATTCATATTTTGATAATAACATTGTTATTTTCCGAGGGGGCTGATTTTCACCTTGTTACTATGGGGTGTCTATACCGTAGCTAACCTCCAGCGAACCCCAAGATGCAAATCAACATCCTGTCTGTCGCGAATCGGGAAGACCTCCATGAAAGTTCAACCTCTAACCCAGAGTTCAAAGCGTGCTTTCGACAGAGAGAGTTTCGTTTTCGTCTACTCTCGAATTATGGTTTTCGGCAATCAATCGATACATACCCAAAACAGTCTGGCGAAGTTTCCAGGTCCAGTGCCCGGAATCCAATTCTAATAGTTTAGGCAACTCGCTGCCGAGAAAACCAGCGTCAATACTGACATGCAGATCATGCTGGATAACTTTGTTGAGCTTGAAAATTCGGAGCGCATAACCACCGAGATGATAGACCCAATGCCGAGTTGGCTCGCTCGAAATTACAGTGCGAAACCGATGCAATTGCTGACCAAGTTCACAAAGTTGGGCAGAATCAAGGTGATGCAGAAAGAGATTCGCTACAAGTGCTTCACCGTCGACCAACGGTAATTGCTCAAAGAGATCGCCTTGCCGCCAGACAATCGATTCAGGCAAACCCGGGGGACGCGGAGCTAGATCGATCACTGTCCAGATAAGATCTGGATGGTGTTTAACTGCTCGACATGCAAGCTGAGCATCGCCGGCCCCAAGCTCGACGACGCTGCTAATGCCAGCGTCGTGAAGCATTCGGCAAATCCAGCGGAAATTTCCAAATACGTGATTGAGCCACAAAAGATCCTTTCGACTTGCGATTGCATCCGGATCATCGTGAGGCAGATAATCGAGGATCTCTTTAGTCAAGGTCCTCTTATTCGTTGTTGCCATATTGCTCTTGAAAATTTCCTTTAGACGGCCCCTCGACTAGTATTTTCAGAGTATCAAGCAGATCCTTTCTCCAGAGTCCGACACAAAATCAAGATCAGAGAAAGGATCGGGTTGAACTCCAACCGGAATACGAAATCTATTTCCGAAATTCGCGACGGCCGAGATTGTCTCCTGCCTCAAGGACGTTAATCAACGACTTAGGCAACCATCGGCTCGAATGAGTAACCGCCTTTAAGCGGAACCTGATACTCGCGACCGCCATATTCCTCTGGCAGAGTCACAGCCAAACGCGGTTCGCCTTTGGTAAAATACCAAGAAACGGCTTCACCTTTGTCTAACTCCTCACGAATTTCGTCTCCCGACCGGGAGCTTCCTTCGATCCGTCAGTAACCTTCAAGCACTTCCACCTGCAACCCTCCATTTGGAAATAGTGGATGAGGATCGATGGTGCATTTCCCGTGGAGACCACCGTTTAAGTTGTGATCCGGAAGGATCTCACCTTCAACATCCAGAATGCCGGTGATCGGAGCAGAATAGCTCTCGTCGAAACCAAGACCCTCAAGCGCAGTAGCTAACTCGGGGAAATCCAATTTAACACAGAATCCCACCTTCACGGATCGGGTCTCATAATCGAGTTCACCCGTGCTCGTATGTCTCGGATCGAGTCCAAACTGGAGTCGACCGGTAGAGATTTCGGAGCCTTGCAAGTCAAGCGCCAGACCCTCTGGTGCTTCGGCCGAGAAACGGCTGACGCGAAATGGCGTCTTACATGTAATAGTATTCATTTTTTACTTTATTGGTTTGTTATTAATATCTCTAAAATAAATTTTCAAAGATATTAAAATAATGATATTAACTGAGTGTGAGTCAAGAAAGAATGATTTCCCACAACTTTAGGAAAACGCAGACATGAGCGAATTTTAGGCATCGTGAGGCATAATGAGAACGGAGAATGTTGAGGCAGGGACAAGTTGAGATTTGTCGTCAACCCCTCTTGTAAGGAGAAGGTTGGAGTCTCATCCAGCGTGAATTCGCCCGGCTGGTAACTCCGACTCATTGGTTTTCTCCTTAATTTTGCTCCACTGTTCGAGGCTGGTGATGACGGTTTTTGCTTTATGAACGTCGGGTCCGAGGGATCCCAAAGTCGCCAGACGAAAACACAGAACAAGCTGGCAATCTGCTAGACGCTTAGTAGTTAAGATTTATCATTATTAGAACCTCAATCCCTTCGTCGAATTGGCGTCGCCTCTAGCGGTTGTCAGTCTTTTGACTTTGGACAAAGAAAATCAGCAGATGAATCGAGTCGTGACGTATCTCAGCAAGGCCATTCTTGTTTTCGGGAGCTTGGTAATCCTCATGACGATTGCTTGGGATCTCATTTTCCCGGGTAGGATCTACTATTGCACTGACGAAATCGGGTTTGATTTTTTATCTCCTGGCGACTGGGTTCATGGAGAGTTTGACATTGTATCTGATGTTGCAGTCACCACATCGCGCACAATGAGTGAGCCGGATGTCTTACTGGAAGGGTGGACGATTGGCTCATTATGGATGGTCTGGGGATGCATGTTTCTATCCTCATTTTCTCTAGCTCTTTTCTTAGCTAGATATCGATGGCTGTCGAGCGGTGGCAACCCAGGAGATCAAGACGGCCAAAAGCAGCGAGGCTAACTCTTGCTCAATCTTTACCAATTTGGTCATTCTCCAAAGTTCGGTAAATCAAGGCTTGGGATAAGATTTTAAAATTTTCAAATTTTTCCCGCAGTGGTCTCTGAATTTCAATCTGCTTCTCGGAAGCATTCTTTGCAAGATTCGTCAGCATCTGATTTATCTCCTTCACTCGGTTAAGGTTTTTTCGGGCTTTCTCCACCAAAATTGGGGTAACTTCTCCCCGTTTTTCAAGTTCAACACTAGCTGCAACCTCCTGTTCCAGAAGAGCGGCCTCAGAGCGCAAATCAATAACTTGATTAATCATCCCATTCACTACAGGTTGGTAAGATACCTGAACTTGCTGAATCAGCTCATAAAGCTTCAGATCAATATCTCGATTACTCACGAGGACACTGAGCTTAGCTGAAGCTAACTTCACTTTTAAAAGGAAATCGTCTTCCTTATTATAGAAATCATTCGAAAAATTTTCATCAAAAGAGGCAGTCGTAATCAGTGTGGGTGCACCGAGAAGGTAATGCTCCCATTCAGTCAAAGCCAGATGCAGAGCTACCAATGCCTCTCTTTCATGATGCCTTAAATCAGTCTTCACCTTGAGTGAGGATGCACTGACGCGGTCAACTTTTCGATGAATTGATTCTATTCTCTCCTCAAGATAACCTCGGCCAAAATAGGCCAAGACCAAAATCAAGATCATTCCTGGAGATTGCTCTTTCAACGTTTTCAAAAAGCCTTGAATATCACCTATCACAATACTCCTCAGCGTAATACGACGATTTTCTTTGTCAATATTCCAAGGGCGAGGGGCTTGGTTTGGGCCAATTTTTTTTAATCCAGCAAGACATAATTTAAGTCAGCTGGCTGCAAAACAAAATGGCACTTCACATGGGAAGATGAGCGTATCCATCGCCACGTCCTTTACTCATTCATTTAGGAGGATCGCTCCACTAGGAATCAGAGGATGTTTTGGACAAAGTCCTCTCGATTGAAAAAGGTGAATTTATCTGGTTCTTCCCCCATGCCGATGAAGCGTGGTTGAATGCCGAGTTCTTTCTGAATGGCGGCTGCTACTCCGCCTTTGCCGGAGCCGTCGAGTTTTGTGAGAATGAGGCCATCGAGGGGGACGGCTTTTTTAAATTCTTTGGCTTGGTTTAGGGCATTTCCTCCCGTGGTGGCATCGACGACGAGAAATGTTTCGTGAGGAGCGTTCTCGTCTTGCTTGCTGATGGTGCGTTTGATTTTCGAAAGCTCTTCCATGAGGTTATGGCGCGTATGGAGCCGACCTGCGGTATCGCAGATGAGGAATTGGGTGTTTTCTCGAATCGCCTGCTGGTGGGCTTGGTAGCATACGGAAGAAGGGTCGGCTTCATGTGCCCCGGTGACTACGGGAATGTCGAGTCGTTGGCCCCAACGGACAAGTTGTTCTACGGCGGCGGCACGGAAGGTGTCAGCGGCGGCTAGTAAGACGGAGTAGCCATTACTTTTGAGGAGGTGGGCTAATTTTGCGGAAGAGGTGGTTTTTCCGGTGCCATTGACTCCTACCATGAGGAGGACGGTGGGTTTGCCAGAATCACTCATATTGATTCCTTCCTTATCTTCGGGGAACAGGGCGGAGAGGTGGTTCCTCGCCGTATCAACTACGTCATGGGCGGTGATCTTCCGACCGAGGCCTTTGAGTTCGTCAACAATATCAAGCGAGAGTCTTACCCCAAGATCTCCGGCGATGAGTTCTGCTTCGAGATCATCCCAATCGATCTCAGCGGTGTTGGTGATCTTGTTGATGAGTTTCTTGAAAAAACCAGCCATGTGGGGTGGATGCTGGGCGAAACATCGTTCGCAAGCAAGCGTGTTGCTTTAGGGAATTTTAGCCGAGAATTTCAGTCATTCGCAAAAGAATGACTGATTCGGTTTTCAAAAAAAAATCTGTGGAGACTGAGCAGTGCTCAGGGTTCACAGATTTTGGAGTGTGAGGTCTCTCAGTTAAGGAGTTTGAGAGGCTCAAAGAATGAGTAGAGTGAGGATCAACTTAGAGGGTCGCAACTCCGGGCTTTGATGAGCTTGCGGGAGTAAATATGGGGACTTGATTCCACTCGAAACGGAAATTCGGGAAGAAATTAATGATTTTCGCTTCTTGTTCTTTGGAGAATGGGGCGGTGGTGAAGATGGGAAGAATGGGGCGTTTCGTGCCTGGTTCTATTTCGTAGGTGACTCCTTTTTTCTCAACCATGAGGAGGAAGGCGAGTTTACCGCCAGGTCTTTCTCCAATGCCAAGGTCAAGGTCAAGGATTTGCCCCTTACGCAGGCTGATCCATCGACCAAAAACAAGATTCTGTCCTCCGATAGGTGAGAGCCACTTTCCGGAGTCGCGGTGTGCGTTCCAGCGGCCAACAAGTCCTGTTTGAACTTCGGGCCAGCAGGCGTGCAGAGCGGGCTTATCATCAATGAAGAGGCTGAGATAATCATCTGCCATGCCAGAGAAGCGGTAGCTTCCAGATTCTGGGACGACGACTTTACCAGAATAATGAGCGATCCATCCCTTCGGTTGCACATCTTGAGCCGCTTCAAAGTAGCGTGGTCCATCAGAAGCGGGGCGAGTTGCGATCGCGAGGTGGGTGAGGGTCAGTTCTTGGGGTGATTTGAAGTAGGGCTTCAGGGAGCTTTCCGAGAATTTGGCTTTGTGGATCTCACCGACGTTTTTAACAAAACGGGAGAGGGGAGTGGTGCTCCGTCGCCCGCCATTGAGGTATTTCGTGTTCGGTTCGCGATCACGATTTTGTTTGAAATCGTAAAGGTGTCCTTTCAATCCGCTTCCTCCGGCACTTCCGAAACCGCCAGCGTCTCCGCCACCGCCGTTACCACCACCGGAGCCGCTGCCCCAGCCATCACCGTCGCCATAATCGCCAAAGTCGCCGAAGTCATCTTGGCCAAAGCCGAAGGAATCGACATCGACTTGAGGAACGGGAACGCTCACATCAGAAGGGGCGGTGGACGCAATGGTCCGCGCCGAAGTTGAGGCTGAGGGAGCAGATGGTCGTCTGCTGGTGGTGACTTTGACCTTATTGAGCGAAAGCTCCTCAGTATCGTCCGAGTACGCATGGTAGGTGACGAGGGTCGGGATATGAGAGTCGATTTGAAGAGATTTGATGAGGTAGAGGATGAGAGCGATGAGAATGGTTCCTAGAAGGGCGAGGATCAAAGCAGAGATCGCAGACTTACGTTTGCTACTCCGGAGATGCTCGTCGATGAGAGCCTTGTTCCGTCCGAGGGGGGCGGCAGCGACAGGTTCTTCGCGTTGCTCTTCTTGGTAGTAATGGCCGGCATAAGCATGATCAGTGGGAGCAGGGGCAGGAGGCTGGCCGTATTGTGGGTTTTGAAGAGGAATGGTGGGCAGGGGCTGCGCTTGCGCCTGCATGGGAGCCGTAGGCAAGGGCTGATTATGCGGGGCATATGCTTGCGTTGGCGCTGTTGGTAGAGGCTGAGCGTATTGCTGGGCCTGCTGGGTCATGGCGTTTGCGTAGCCTTGTGCTTGGGCCATGGCATCAGCATGTGCTTGAGCGTAGAGTTGTGCCTGCGCTTCGGCATGTGCTTGGGCGTAATACTGCGCTTGTGCTTGAGCCTGTGCTTGCGAGGCAGCCAAAGCATCGAGTGATGCTTGGAGATTAGGATCAGTGAGATTTGGGTCGGGATAACCGTGAGGCGGCTGCTGCGCATTCATAATTGTATAACGAGGGATGAAGCAGTTTTATTAGTAGCTTTTTTCACCGAAAGCCAGCTTTTGTTAAAAACAATGGGTTTATTTGATGCAAATTCGCGTAAGGCGCAGATGATGAGTCGGCTTGGAGGATTGATGGAATGGAAGAATATCATGAGATTTTACTGATTTTTTATTTTTCATTCGACAAATGTTGACCAAATGAATAGTGTTCTTCGAACCACTGTTCAATTTATGGCTAATGGACTTACTAAACGACAAGAGGAGCTGCTAAATTTTCTTAAGCTTTCACATCATCAAAATGGAGTGATGCCCTCAACGCGGGAGATTCAGGCGCATTTTGGTTTCGCGAGTCAGACTGCGGCGATGAGTCATTTACGTGCTCTGGAGCGGAAAGGGATTATTGTCCGCCTCCCAGGAAAAGCACGAGCGGTGATTTTCCCTGAAGAGCTTGAGCGTGAGGAGGTCATCGATATTCCAATTTATGGAAATATCGCGGCTGGGATGGCGGAGGCGGTTGCGGAAGAGAAAGAAGGCTGCGTTTCTATTGATATCGCGTCATTGGGCATTCCGCGGAATGCACGGACCTTCGCGCTCAGAGTGCGAGGGGAGTCTATGATTGATGCACATATTTGCTCTGGCGATACCGTGATCTTAGAATTCCGAGAACCGAGGAATAAAGACATCGTGGCAGCTCTGATCGATGGGGAAACGACTTTGAAACGCTTTATCATGGATAAGGGGAAGCCCTACCTGAAAGCAGAAAATGTGGACTTTCCTGATTTGATCCCTGCGAGTGAGCTGGTCATTCAAGGAGTGATGGTGGGTCTGCTGCGGAATGGAACCAGCCGCTGGTGAGGTGGGCGCTGCTCCGGCGGTTTCTGACTCTGTGGTTCACAATTTTGTGGTGAATTAGAGAAATTGGGAAAATCCGCAGAAAAGCTTTGAATTCTCGGGAGGGAGATCGGGAACGATCTCTGAGTTGCTAAGGTAATCGCGGCAAATTTGGAAAAACTCGTCCTTTGTTTTGGCTCGGCGGATGTGGTGTTCGAGTTCGGGAGGGTGGCCTTGGACGATGAAGATGAGGTATTTTTTCATCTTTTGGACGTGCTTTGACTCAATGAATTGAGTGCGTTCGCGTGCGGTTTCCTCGTAGAGGAGCTCAATGTAAGACAGGACTTGGTGATTGAGAGTGGGCGTGATGGTTTTTCCGGTAAAGGCCTCTCGAAGTTGAGAAAAAATCCATGGATGACGGATCGCCCCCCGTCCGATCATGAGCCCGGCGGCGTGGGTCTCTTCGAGGTAGCGTAGTCCGGTGGCGACGTTGATGACATTACCATTAGCGATGACAGGGCAGGATAAGTGGGCGACGGCTTGGGCAATTCTTTCTGGATGCACTGGAGTTTGATAGCGCTCTCGCACGGTGCGACCGTGGATGGTGAGGAGGTCGATATTGTGCTTCGCGAAAATAGGTAAGAGGTCGTCGAATTCATCAGGCGATTCATAGCCCACCCGAGTTTTCACGGTGAAGCGGGTATCATGGCAGGCGTCTCTCATGGCACCGAGCAGGAGGTCAATTTTTTGAGGATTTCTTAAAAGCCCGCCTCCTGCATCTTTACGACAGACCACGGGAGCTGGGCAGCCTAAGTTGATATCGACTCCAGCGATGTGGTGTTTTTTAAGTTCGTGAATGGTCCGCACGAGTTCATCCTCATCTTGTCCGATCATCTGGGCGATGACGGGTTTTCCGGTGGCATTCTCCGTGATGGAGCGAAGGAGGTAGGGATCTAGGCGGGAGTGGATGTGAACGCGGAAGTATTCTGTAACGTAGAAATCTGGCCCCCCGAATGTCTCGACGACCCTCATGAAAGGGAGGTCGGTGATGTCTTGCATGGGAGCAAGGAAGAGCGCGGGGTGGCCAGGCGAGAGCACGGGAAAAGCAAAGGGTGAAATCCGAACGGCTACCAGCCAATACCACATGGAGTTCTAAAAAGGATGATCCTGACCCTCTTGCGGTCGTGAGTCAGGATTGATTGAGTCGATGTGATCTACGATAAAAGTGATGTTCGCTCGGACTGATTTTGCTGTTTAATTCCAGTATGAAGTTTTTAGACAATCTCCGTGTTTTGGCCCCGCCTCTTCCTTGGGACCAGCCGGTGGTGCATGAAGGTGAGGGTGATCGTGTCGTTCACCTGCATGGCCTCTGGCGGAGCCATCTTGCGATGGATGGGGTGGCGCGTGAGTTACGCAAGGATGGTTATGAAACGGTGAATCTTTCTTATCCTTCATTTCGCCAGCCTCTGGATGTCATTGTAAAAAAGATTGCCGCAGATCTGGCGGCGCTGCCTTCGAAGAAGAGTCATTTTGTGACGCATTCTCTTGGCGGAATTGTGGTTCGTCTTCTTGCGCAGGATTTTCCTGAGTTGGTCACGGGGCGTATTGTGATGATTGCGCCTCCCAATCAAGGGAGTGAGATTATCGATTGGCTGGAGGAGTCTTTCGTGGGGCAGCTCGCTCTTGGTCCGGCGGGGATGAATCTGAGCACGGCGCGGGTCCCTTCAGAAATTCCAGGTTTTCCTGCGGAGCTAGAAGTAGGAATCATTATGGGGAAAACAAAATCGATTCCTTTTTTCCAAAGTTTTCTGGAAGAGGAAAATGATGGAATCGTCTCCGTGAATAAAGGGCGCCTCCCGGAAGTACGGGAGTTTTGCATCGTGGAGGGTGATCATACGTTTCTCATGAATGAGCCGGAGGTGAGAAGGTTGACGAAGTGCTTTCTTGAATCTGGTAAATTCCCTGATGACACTCCGCCATCATGAAGAGCACGCTATCCGCAAAACTTTTTTCCAAAGCAAAAACACTCATTCCTGGAGGTGTGAATTCCCCAGTGCGGGCTTTCCGTAATGTGGATGGGGATCCTTTCTTTGTGCGAAGAGCGAAGGGGGCGCGGATCGAAGATGTCGATGGGAAAAGCTATCTCGATTTCGTTGGTTCATGGGGGCCAAATATTCTGGGCCATGCTCCCACGCCCGTGATCCAAGCGGTCCATGAAGCTGCTAAGAATGGTCTCTCTTTTGGAATTCCTAATCCCCATGAGGTGGAAATGGCGCAGACGATCATCGACTGGGTCCCTTCGGTAGAGAAGGTGCGAATGACGAACTCTGGCACTGAGGCGACCATGTCCGCCATTCGCCTCGCACGTGGATTTACGGGGCGGGATAAGATCATTAAATTTGAAGGATGCTATCATGGGCATGCGGACTCCTTGCTCGTGGCGGCTGGTTCTGGAGCGTTGACATTTGGCGAGCCTGATTCGGCTGGAGTTCCTCAGAGTTTTGCCAATGAAACAATCACTCTTCCTTACAATGATGTAGAACGCCTGGAGGAAGTGTTTTCAAATCACGGAGAGGAGATTGCGGCGATCATTGTGGAATCATATCCGGCCAATGCAGGACTCGTTTTCCCGCGGGCAGGCTATCTTAAAACAATGCGAGAATTGACGAGTCAATACGGAGCTCTTCTTATTTTTGACGAAGTCATGACCGGCTTTCGCTTAGCAAAAGGAGGGGTTCAGGAGTTAGAAGATTACCAACCTGATCTCACGGCGATGGGCAAAGTCATCGGCGGGGGGCTTCCGGTAGGAGCCTTTGGGGGCCGGGCGGATGTGATGGATCTGCTAGCTCCCGATGGGCCGGTGTATCAAGCGGGGACCCTCAGTGGGAATCCTCTCGCGATGGCGGCAGGGTTAACTCAGTTGAAAGAGCTCCAGAGGGCTGATGCTTACTCTCGGTTGAATCATTTAGGGGGATATTTAAAGAAAGGGATATGTGATATTCTCAGCGAAAAAGGAATTCCCCATCGGGTGAACCAGGTTGGCTCGATGTTTTGTTTGTATTTTATCGAGGAAGAGATCGTCAACGTCGATACGGTGACGAAGCAAGATTTCAGCCTGTTCAAGAAGTTATTTTGGGATCTCTTGGAGCGGGGGGTTTATCTCGCTCCCAGCCCATATGAGACCGGCTTTATCTCTCTCGCACATACCGAGAAGGATCTCGATGAGGTTCTCACGGCGATGGAAGACGCAGTGCTCAGGTGGTAGCTCGCTCGTTCTTTACTCCCTCTGTACTCTCGCGATTTGATTTGGAGATCCCTGCCGGGTGTTCTTTTCACGGCAGGGAAAATATTGACGAGATTCTGCAGATGCTATGGCAGCTCTTTGACGAAGATATTCCGCCAGCGGACATCACAAGATTTTCCACTATGCACTTGGAGCCCGAAGAAGCCTTCAGCGGTTTTATTTTTCTCATCCGTGTCGGTGTAATCGACCCGCACTTCTCCATTGAGCCAAATTTTAATGTGATCTCCTTGGCATTGGATGACGATGGTATTCCAGTCATCTGTCTTGAAGATTTTTAACCCTTGTTCCGTAAATGCCTTTCGGGCCGCCGCCGCTTCTTCGCTTTTATCTTTCTTTACGGGAGCGATCCATCCTCTGCGTGCTTCGTCATAAATGCCGGCGGTCCATGAGCGTTTTGTATTATCATGTTCGCATTGGTAGCCGAATACGCGTCCATTTTCCTTGGTGTTTGCACGGAACATGCATCCCGAGTTTCCTTTGAGGTGATCGAATTTCATCTCAAAGGCGAAGACGAAATTGCGATAGCGTTTGTCGCTACAGAGAAAGCTATTGCGCTTCAGGTCTGTCCCTTTACCCGTCACTACGCCATCTTTTACCGTGAATGTGGCATTCTGATTGCCAAGGACCTTCCAGCCCTCAGAAGAGTTTTCGTTCAAGAGAGGGGTGAATCCCAGCGTGGCTAGCGTGGCGATATTTTCAGCGCTGATTTTGTCCGCTGAGATTTCTTTCGCTGAGGAAGCTTGTTTTTCATCGGCGTGACATGAGAGAAGGCTGAGGCTACTAAGGAGTGTAAGGGCAATATGTTTCATAAGAACTGACTCGAGGAGAAGGTGGGAAATTTTTTTCGATGTGGCCATCTCAATTCCTAAATTAACGGAGCAATTGTTTATTTGGTGCCATAAGTTCATTTATAGAGAGTTGTGCTTGAATGCGGTTCAATGCTCCGATAAATGAACCCCGCGTTAAGCCGATTGATAATCTATCAGCGGTCTAATGTTTAAGTCGAGGCGCCTCCGGGGGGTAGCGCTTCGACTTCTTTTTTTACATGGTGTTGGGGGGGCAACGAGGTTTGAATGTTTGGAAATGGGGAGGCTTTTGTAATAAATCCAACTATCAAGGTGTATGGTGTCCCAGAATTCGCGAAGAACAATCTATGACGACAGCTACCGAGCAAAAAAAAGCCACGCGGGCTGGGAATTATTTTATTTCAAATTACCCGCCCTTTTCATTCTGGTCCGAAGGGGCAAACCCGGAGGTTGAGGAGGCCTATGCGCAACTTGCCCAGGCTGAGACCCCCTTGGGCCTCTACCATCACATTCCTTTTTGCCGAAAGCGTTGTCACTTTTGCTATTTTCGCGTTTATACCGATAAGAGCGCGGCAGACATAAAGCAATATCTGGATGCGACCCTGCAGGAGCTCGAAATGATGGCGAAAAAGCCTCTGATTCAGGGGCGTCAGCCGAAGTTCATTTACTTTGGTGGTGGGACTCCATCCTATCTCTCTGCGAAACAGCTTGGCGAGTTGACCGACCGGATGAAGAAGATTCTTCCATGGGATGAGGCGGAAGAAGTCGCCTTCGAGTGCGAACCAGGAACCCTGAATGAAGGGAAGCTTAAGGCGATAAAAGACATCGGCGTGACTCGCCTGAGTCTGGGGATTGAGAACTTCGACGATCACATATTGGAGATCAACGGTCGCGCGCATCGTTCTAAAGAAGTAGGTCGTGCATATGAGCGGGCACGTGCAGAGGGCTTCGAGCAGATTAATATCGATCTCATTGCGGGGATGATCGAGGAGACGGAGGAGAATTGGCAGCGGAATATCGAGAAGACGATCGAGCTGTCACCCGAGAGTGTGACCATTTATCAGATGGAAATTCCTTATAATACGACGATTTATAAGGAGATGAAAGATGCTGGCAAATTGGTCGCTCCGGTTGCGGATTGGGAGACGAAACGCCGCTGGGTGAAGGAGGCTTTCGCCGCGCTTGAGAGTGCGGGCTATACCATTGGCTCCGGCTATACTGCCGTGAAAAATCCCGCCAAAACAAAATTTCTTTATCGTGATTTACTCTGGGGAGGAGCGGACCTTCTGGGCTTAGGCGTCGCTTCTTTCTCTCACGCGGCGGGTGTGCATTATCAGAATCTCACGGAAATTGATGAATATACGAAGGCAATATCTGAGGGCGTGATGCCGACCAAGCGTAGCTTTCGGACTACTGAAGAGCAGCGCATGATCCGCGAATTCATCTTGCAGATGAAACTAGGGAAGGTCGATGGCGATTATTTTGCACAAAAATTTGGAGTCGATGTTTTGAATCGCTGGTCTGGGGAGCTGGCCCAGTTATCGGAGGAAAAGCTACTATCAGTTCAAAGCGGTCAGATTCTTCTGGAGAGAGATGGCTTACTCTGTGTGGATAATATTCTGCACGACTTCTTTTTACCCGAGCATCGAACCGATCGTATTGTGTAAAATGAACTTGAGTGCTCAATTTGCGCAGACTCTGGCACAGGGTTCATGGGTGGAAGATCATGAAATTCCAGAACCCTATCGTGGTTTACTCTGCCACCATCGGGACATGACTTCGACCCTTGCGAATTTTCATCAAGGCAGGGTGACCTTGGAGGTATTGCGATCAGAGCAGGTCGATGAATGCTATTATCGGGAAGTCACCTTATGGGTGGATCGTAAAAAAGTTGAGTTCGGCTTGATCAAATTTTTTCTGGAGAACTTACCCCATCCTTTACGAACTGAAGTGCTCGCTGGGAAAAAACCATTTGGGGAAATTTTGAATGAAAGTGGATTGTCGTATTCGAGCAAACCCATCGGCTTTTTCCACAGTGGTGAGAAGGAATCTCCGTATGGACGGCATAACTGTTTGCTAAACAGCGAGGGAAAAGATTTAGCGCACATCGTTGAAATCCTCCCTCATTTAGAGTGATAACACCGCACGAGAGCTCTGGGGAATTCCTTCCTTGGTGCCTTTCAGTCATGGCCAGTTCTAAAAAAACATGAAGGACTATGGCGTTTTGAAAGATGAGAGCTATCCTACACCATGATCTCTAATTTGGCTTACGACTGTGATGTCATCATCATTGGGGCAGGTCCTGCTGGAGCTACCGCAGCGACCATCCTAGCAGAAGAGTACGGTAAAAAGGTCATTGTCTTAGAAAAAGAACATTTCCCTCGCTATCACGTGGGGGAGTCTCTCATTCCACACTGCTGGGACACCTTGGATCGTATTGGAATGACCGATCGATTGAATGAGCATGGATTCCAAGTGAAACAAAGCGTGCAATTCGTAAACCCGGATGGGGAACTTTCCGCCCCTTTTTATTTTTCTAAGCACACCGATCATCCTCGAGCGAAGACTTGGCAAGTGGACCGAGAGACCTTCGATACCATGATGATGGGGCGTGCTCGTGAGGCAGGAGCCGAGGTGAGAGAAGGCGTGAAGGTGGTCGAATTTCTCGAAGAACAAGGCGCAGTCATTGGGGTCGTCGCGGAGAAACTGAGTGGGGAACGCTTTGAACTCCGCGCTCCCATCACGATGGATGCCTCCGGTCGAGATGCCCTCTTTCAGCGAAAGAAAAAGTGGCGCAAACGAGATCCCAAACTGAATAAGATTGCGATTTGGACTCTGTATCAAGGTGCGAAACGTGACCCCGGTATTGATGAGGGAGCGACAACCGTGGCCTATGTGAATGGAAAAGGCTGGTTCTGGAACATTCCACTCAAAGATGACATCGTCAGCACTGGAATCGTAGCTGACCGGGATTACCTCTATCGAGACACCCGTGATTTAGCCGAAATCTATCACCGCGAGATCAAAGAAAATAAATGGATCGAAGAGCACCTCTCGGAGGGTAAGCAAATTGGTGAGTACTGGGTCACGGGCGAATATTCATATCGTGCGGAAAACTGCGCCGCAGATGGCCTCTTGCTCATTGGCGATGCCTTTGCCTTCCTGGATCCCGTCTTTTCTTCGGGTGTCTATCTTGCGCTCACGACCGGAAGTATGGGAGCAGACGCCGCCGCCGCCGCTCTCAATCAGAAAGACACCAGTGCAGGGCAATTCACAGATTACGGAACGCGCGTGTGTCAGGGGATCGAATGGATGCGCAAACTTGTGTATGCCTTTTATGATGAGAATTTCAGCTTCAAAGACGTCGTTACCAACTACGCGGAAGTTCGCCATGCCCTCACTGATTGTCTCATCGGCGATTTGATGGACCGCGACTACTCTGAGCTTTTCGAGAGAGTAGGGGAGTTTGCAGTTCTTCCAGAAGAACTTCCTTATGGGAAAACCACTGCGAGCCAGTAGGCACCTCGGATTAGCCCTCCTAAGTTGATTGACTATGCTGGACCAGTCCGAAATCTGTGTATAAACTTCTGACATGAGTCTATTAGAAGATCTTTCACGTCACTTTGATCGTCTTCGTCCCGAGACCCTTCGGGAACCGAAAGAGGGAAGTTTTATTAAACATCCTTATGGAATTCCGGCAGGTTACTACGACCAGCTTTGGGATTGGGATGGATTTTTCATTTGCGAACACCTTGCAAATCGACCTCACAATCCGAAGCCAGAATATTTCCAATATTGGGTGAAAAATTTCGTCTCAGCATATCAAACTCTCGGGTATGCTCCAGGCTGCATTACGACTCAGGCCCCCAAGGCTGAACGTCGTGATCTTTCCCTGAAGCCCTTTCTTGCCCAAGCCGCCCTCAAAGGCAGTGTCGAGGGAGATTTCAAATGGCTCGAGGAAATCTACGATGACCTGCGCGATATGGTCATTCGCCGTGAAGAAACGAACCGGGACAGTAAAACCAAACTCTATTTTTGGGATGGAGCGATGTCTTCTGGTGCAGACAATAATGCTGCCGATAGTAATTCCCCTGAACTCAAAGGGCTCTATCTCGCTTGCGACCTCAACGCCTTTCAATACGAAGAATATCGTGCTCTTTCTGAAATTGCCTGGGCCGTCGGCAATGCCCTAGACGCGGCAACATTTGCCACCGAAGCATCCACCATTAAGAATGCAATTCTCGAGCACCTTTGGAATGATGAGCTGGGCACCTTTGATAATCGCCGTCGAGACACTGGCTGCTTTGTGAATTGCATCAGCTACTCAAACTTTGTCCCCCTCTTCTATAAAATTGGCTCACCGGAGCAGGCCGACTCCATGTTCCAGAAATATCTCTTAAATGGAGATCATCTCATGACTCCCTGGGGCTGCCGAAGCCTGACTCGCCAAGATCGTTGCTATAACAATGAAAACATCATTAAACCATACTCTAACTGGTGTGGGCCGATCTGGCCGATTGCGAACTACTTTTACTTCGGTGCCCTCGTAAACTTTGGCTACGGCAAAGATGCCAAAACCGTTGCGAACCGCATGGGGCGGACCCTTCTCGATGACATCAATATCATCGGCTCCATGCACGAGAACTATTGCGCCGAAACCGGCAAAGGCCTTGCTCCGAGTAAAGATCACGAACCAAGGAAGGAAGAGGGCGGCTTTATTGGCTGGAATCTCCTCCTTCAGGACATGCTTGAAGAATTGGAAAGCGGCGGAGCAGAACTTCTCCCACAAGCGAACCTTCCGGAGAAATCAGCTCAACCTGAGCGTAAGTCTTCCGAAGAAGTAGCAGAAGAGCGTGAAAAAATAGAGATCCCTCAACCCGCTGGCTCCGTCAGCCTTGAGGCAATCAATGCTGCCTTCTTACCGAAGAAGAAAAAAGAAGAGCTCTACTAATCGCGCCGCAATCTCAGATCAGGCCCTCCTCGAGTGCTCGAGAGAGAAAAATATCCTACCCGCAGAGTGCAGGAGAACCTCACTTCGGCTTTTTTTCTCCGCATAAAATTCGAAGAGACTTTTAGAAAAAAGACGTGGAACGTTCTTGCTTTAGGGGTTCCACAAAACCTGTTTTTTCCGCCCTTCCCAAGGGGTGAAAATATTTTGCAAAAAAGGCTAAAACAATATTGACGGAATCAAATTTCTGGATAAGTTCCCGGCCCCGGCAGCAAACGCCGCCATAGAGAACCCACCGAGGGATTCGCTGACAGTGAGACTGTGAGAGGAGATCGACGATGAGTTCCTATGAGATAAAAAGTTCTTTCAAAGTATGGGTTCCACAGAATCCCACAGCAGAAGTCAGCACTGACTTGTGAGAATAAACGTAATTGGTTGATGAAATATTCATCTGATTGAAATTCTAGCAAGATCCTTGCCACTTTTGATGATTCTGATGGAAAGATGACAAAAGGTCAGATTGTGTGCTGCAATCCAATGTGAATGAGGGGCTCTCTTAGGAGGGTTTTTCAATTCTGAAAATAATTGGAGTGCGGGTCATCGGGAGCAAGGTTGTTGAACCCCTTCCATAGAATTCGGATTCATCTGAATTTTAAAAACAAGTCAATTTGAGCGAAACAACAAAGCATGGTGGCATCTCACTTCCGAGAAGTCACCACAGTGTTTCGTGTCAGATTCAATATTTCTACGGAGAGTTTGATTCTGGCTCAGAACGAACGCTGGCGGCGTGGATAAGACATGCAAGTCGAACGGAGAATTTTAATAGCTTGCTAATGAAATTCTTAGTGGCGGACGGGTTAGTAACACGTGAGATACTTACCCCTAAGACAGGAATAGCCCATGGAAACGTGGATTAATGCCTGATAGTCTCTACGGAGTAAAGGATGCCTTCGGGTGTCGCTTAGGGATAGGCTCGCGGCCTATCAGCTAGTTGGTGAGGTAACTGCTCACCAAGGCAACGACGGGTAGCTGGTCTGAGAGGACGATCAGCAACACTGGAACTGAGACACGGTCCAGACACCTACGGGTGGCAGCAGTCGAGAATCATTCACAATGGGGGCAACCCTGATGGTGCAACGCCGCGTGGAGGATGACGGTCCTAGGATTGTAAACTCCTGTCATTGGGGAGTAAGACTTGGTTGTTAATAGCCTCCAAGTTTGATAGTACCCAAAGAGGAAGGGACGGCTAACTTCGTGCCAGCAGCCGCGGTAATACGAAGGTCCCAAGCGTTGTTCGGAATAACTGGGCGTAAAGCGTGTGTAGGCTGCGCGGAAAGTCAAATGTGAAAGCCCAGGGCTCAACCCTGGAACTGCATTCGATACTCCCGTGCTAGAGTGATGGAGAGGTAAGTGGAATTCCTGGTGTAGCAGTGAAATGCGTGGATATCAGGAGGAACATCAATGGCGAAGGCAACTTACTGGACATCTACTGACGCTCAGACACGAAGGCTAGGGTAGCGAAAGGGATTAGATACCCCTGTAGTCCTAGCAGTAAACGGTGCTCGCTTGGTGTGGGAGGATTCGACCCCTTCCGTGCCGGAGCTAACGCGTTAAGCGAGCCGCCTGGGAAGTACGGTCGCAAGACTAAAACTCAAAGAAATTGACGGGGACCCGCACAAGCGGTGGAGTATGTGGCTTAATTCGATGCAACGCGAAGAACCTTACCTAGGCTTGACATGCTTGTCGTACTCTCCCGAAAAGGAGAGGTCACTTCGGGTGGACAATGCACAGGTGCTGCATGGCCGTCGTCAGCTCGTGTCGTGAGATGTTTGGTTAAGTCCAGCAACGAGCGCAACCCCTGTGAACTGTTGCCAGCGGATAATGCCGGGGACTCTGTTCAGACTGCCCAGATCAACTGGGAGGAAGGTGGGGACGACGTCAGGTCAGTATGGCCCTTACGCCTAGGGCTGCACACGTACTACAATGCCCAGCACAATGAGAACCGATACCGCGAGGTGGAGGAAATCTGCAAAACTGGGCCCAGTTCGGATTGGAGACTGCAACTCGTCTCCATGAAGTCGGAATCGCTAGTAATGCCGTATCAGCTACGACGGCGTGAATACGTTCCCGGGTCTTGTACACACCGCCCGTCACATCATGGAAGCCGGTCGCACCCGAAGTGCATGCGCTAAACTCGTTAGGCAGTGCCCTAAGGTGAGGCTGGTAACTGGGATGAAGTCGTAACAAGGTAGCCGTAGGGGAACCTGCGGCTGGATCACCTCCTTTCTACGGAGATAAGAAAGTAAGCTTTTTTAAAAGCCGCTACTTTCGGTCGACACCTGTTCAACAAGCTCAGCAGATGAGTTAAATCATTACCTGAGATGAGATGGTGGAGAGTGCTGGAAACGGCCTCTCACGAAAACATTTGAGTGACTATTAACGCACTTCAATATTCGGATCGCAGTGCACAATCTGTCTTTTTGTCACATTCACTTACCGCAGGAGAAAAACCCTTGCGGAGGTTAACACGTTGAGAAATTGGAACTCTGAAAAGAGAACTGATTTTGAAAATAAATGGGGGTTTAGCTCAGTTGGTAGAGCGTCTGCTTTGCAAGCAGAATGTCAACGGTTCGAATCCGTTAACCTCCACCATTTTTTTCGAAACAAGCACTGACGCCCCCGAGCCTTCAGTTGTTCTGAACCGCTGAGAAACCACCTTTTACTTTGTGAAAATAGAAGGGCGTGTAGCTCAGTTGGTTAGAGCGCACGACTGATAATCGTGAGGTCGGCAGTTCGAACCTGCCCATGCCCACCATTCTATTTTGGCTGGGTCATTGGCTGAGAAGCTCAATCAATTGCTGAGAAGCTGAATCATTAGCTGAGAAAAAAGCAAACGCTTCAAACCTCAACTTCCAGAGTGAATGTTACAAAATCCCATTTTAAGAAGCCGCCTAGATGAGCCTGAACCAGGCCATTGCCGCTTTCTTAAAATAAGAAACCTTTTCTTGTAGAACCCATACCGCTTGAGATGGCTCCCTGAGATCATCAGGCCGTTCTTTGACATCCGTGTGAAGTTTTTTTAAGAAACTGTATCAACGAGGACACTTCAATGCCTCGTTGGTTCTAAATTGATGTAAAAATCAAATGAAATACAAACTGAGTTTGTCTTACAGTTCTTGGATATAGACTAACCAATCTAATTTTTACGGTGTCGACTCAGTTTAACGACTGAGATTGACACTCATAATTTCGAAAGAACAAAGGAATTAAGTTATTAAGGGCACAGAGTGGATGCCTTGGTGCTAGAAGGCGATGAAGGACGTGATAAGCTGCGATAAGCTTCGGTGAACTGCAAACAAGTGCTTGAACCGGAGATTTCCGAATGGGGTAACCTGATCCTGATTAAACGGGATCGTGTCTTACTGAATACATAGGTAAGATAACGCAAAACCTGCTGAATTGAAACATCTTAGTAAGCAGAGGAAAAGAAATCAACCGAGATTCCGTGAGTAGCGGCGAGCGAAACCGGACCAGCCCAACCAATAGTGACTGACAACGATAGGAGAAACGTTTGGAAAGACGTTCCATAGAGGGTGACAGGCCCGTATCCGAAATCCGAGTCAGCTAGGTGCAAGTAGCACGCCACACGTGAAACGGCGTGTGAAGATGGGGGGACCACCCTCCAAGGCTAAATACTAACTAGCGACCGATAGTGAACCAGTACCGTGAGGGAAAGGTGAAAAGTACCCCTGTGAGGGGAGTGAAATAGAACCTGAAACCCTGTGCCTACAAGGTGTAAGAGCAGCTTCGTGCTGTGATTGCGTGCCTTTTGCTTAATGAGTCTGCGAGTTACTTTCAGTGGCAAGCATAAGATCTTCTGGATCGCATGCGTAGCGAAAGCGAGTCTGAATAGGGCGAACAAAGTTGCTGGAGGTAGACCCGAAACGGAGGTGACCTACCCATGGCCAGGTTGAAGCTGAGGTAATACTCAGTGGAGGACCGAACCGGTGTGTGTTGAAAAACGCTCGGATGAGCTGTGGGTCGGAGTGAAAGGCTAATCAAACCCCGTGATAGCTGGTTCTCCTCGAAATGTATTTAGGTACAGCGTCGCGTGTTGACCCGTGGGGGTAGAGCACTGACAGGGCTAGGGGGCATACCCGCCTACCAACCCCTATCAAACTCCGAATACCACGGGGTAGAGCGCGGCAGTGAGTCGGCGGGGGATAAGCTTCGTCGTCGAGAGGGAAACAACCCAGACCAGCAGCTAAGGTGCCTAAATTGTGCTCAGTGGAAAGGAGGTGAGGTTTCATAGACAGTGAGGATGTTGGCTTAGAAGCAGCCACCATTTAAAAAATGCGTAATAGCTTACTCATCGAGAGACCTTGCGCCGAAAATACTTGGCGATAAGCACAATACCGAAGCTCTGGGTGTCCTAGTTTACTAGGGCGCGGTAGAGGAGCATTCTCTGGACAGTGAAGGGTGATGGTGACTGACCCTGGAGTGCAGAGAAGTGAGAATGCAGACATGAGTAACGAGAAGGCCGGTGAAATCCCGGTCCGCCGTAAATCCAAGGTTTCCCGGGCAACGTTGTTCGTCCCGGGGTTAGTCGGGACCTAACCCGAGGCCGATGGGCGTAGGGGATGGTAATCAGGTTAATATTCCTGAACCCAGATAAGAGGACGCATGAGGAAAGGTAACTAAGTTATCGAATTCTGAGGTGATACTACGGTTGATCCGCATTACTAGACCGAGTGCCAAGAAAAGCCTTATCAATAATGGCCCGTACCGTAAACCGACACAGGTGGATGGGTAGAATATACCAAGGCGTAAGAGTGAAACCTGGTCAAGGAACTCGGCAAAATAGCCCCGTAACTTCGGAAGAAGGGGTGCCCCCCTCTGGGGGGGCCGCAGTGAAATGGCCCAACCGACTGTTTAGCAAAAACACAGCATTGTGCTAAGGCGTAAGCCGATGTATACGATGTGACACGTGACCAATGCCAAAAGATTACGATGAGATGTTAGCCCTTGCGGCAAAGCTTCGAGTCCAAGTCCTGGTGAATGTCGGCCGTAACTATAACGGTCCTAAGGTAGCGAAATTCCTTGTCGGGTAAGTTCCGACCTGCACGAATCGTGCAACGAGTTGGGCGCTGTCTCGACCAGGTGCTCAGTGAAATTGTAATTCCGGTGAAGATGCCGGACACCCGCAGAAGGACGGAAAGACCCTATAGACCTTAACTGTAAGCTGTTATTGTTTATTCGTTGTTAATGCTCAGCATAAGTGGGAGACATTGAAGCGTGCGTTTAGGCGCATGTGGAGTCATCAGTGAGATACCACCCTTCAAAATTGGATGATCTAACCTCGAGCCATTATCTGGCCGGGGGACCCTGGCAGCCGGTCAGTTTTACTGGGGCGGTATCCTCCTAAAGAGTAACGGAGGAGCGCGAAGTTCGGCTCAGCATGGTTTGCAACCATGTGTTGAGTGTAAAGGCACAAGCCCGCCTAACTGTGAGACCTACAAGTCGAGCAGATACGAAAGTAGGCCTTAGTGATCCGGCGGTAGAAAGTGGAATTGCCGTCGCTCAACGGATAAAAGGTACCTTAGGGATAACAGGCTTATCACGCCCAAGAGTTCATATCGACGGCGTGGTTTGGCACCTCGATGTCGGCTCGTCGCATCCTGGGGCTGGAGAAGGTCCCAAGGGTCCGGCTGTTCGCCGGTTAAAGCGGCACGCGAGCTGGGTTCAGAACGTCGCGAGACAGTTCGGTCCTCTATCCTCTGTGGGCGTAGGAAAATTGAAGGGTTCAGACCTTAGTACGAGAGGACCGGGTCTGACGCACCTCTGGTGTTCCAGTTGTTCTGTCAAGGGCATTGCTGGGTAGCTAAGTGCGGAACGGATAAGCGCTGAAAGCATCTAAGCGCCAAGCCACTCCTAAGATTAATTTTCCCTGAAGGATCGTGGAAGACGACCACGTTGATAGGCTGGGGGTATAAGTGCAGCAATGTATTGAGCTCACCAGTACTAATCATCCGTTCGACTTAATTCCTTTTCTTTCTTTCTTTTTGGTTCAACCCATAAAAGGAAAGCAAAAGTTCAAAGTAGAAATTAACAAACTGGTTAGTAAACCAAGAACATAAAGAGACACCTGCCTCATTCTTTCATTCCTTGAAAGATGAGAACAGTTTGTAAATCATGTTGATCATCATCACATTTTCTTCTGCCCAAGCAACGACTTAGTTCCTCAGCAGAAAGAAATCACTTCACATGGATGTCAGAGAACGGAATTGACCTTGGGGAGACTGGTTCACACTCAGTCCACCATCTCAAACCAGCTCGACTTCGCTAAGTCGCCCTCGACTTCGCTAAGACCAATAGAAGATGTTTTTCGGAAAACAAAAACGTAACTTTTCCGAACCCCATCTTCTGGTGGCCATAGCAAGGGGGAACCACCCGGTCCCATTCCGAACCCGGAAGTGAAACCCTTTAGCGCCGATGGTAGTGGGACGATAGGTCCTGTGAGAGTAGGTCGTCGCCAGGTTTATAAGGGCGTATTGTTCAGATAATGAACAATACGCCCTCTTTTTTTACCCTCATGATGAGAACT
>CALGLJ010000130.1 GCA_937930235.1 uncultured Verrucomicrobiales bacterium
GCGGACGATGGCGGCTTATATCGATCTCAATCCATTGCGAGCAGGCTTGGTGGAAGATCCCAAAGATTACCGGTGGTGTGGATATGCCGAAGCGGTGGGAGGAAGCAAGCGGGCGCGCCGTGGGCTGTGTCGGACTTTAGGAATTCCCATTGATGATTGGGATAGGGAGAAAAACGAAAAGAGGGACGAAAAAGGGAAGGAGCGCGAGAAGAAGGCAGAAGGGCGAGTGTTGTATCGTCGTTTGTTACTGACCGATGGACTGGAGCAATCGCGCGAAGAGATGAAGAAGACGGGAGGGGGGAAAGTGCAGCGAATTCGAGTGAAGACGAGGCATGGGTTCGATCGGAAGAAGGCCCTGACAGAGTTGGAGCAAGGAACTATGCTGTCGAGGCACGATCTGGTGCGCTGTCGCGTGCGTTACCTGAGTGAAGGAATCGCGGTGGGGAGTGAGGAGTTCGTAAAAGAGGCGTATGAATCGCGCCAAGAGTGGTTCAGTACGAGGGAGAGGGGGAAAGAAAGAGAATTTCAAAAGCTTCCGCTCAAGAAGTCGCACCTTTGTTGCTTGAGAGATCTTCGGGGACGGATGATCGAGTGATCGTTCCTGGAGGATTTGGAGTGTTAGAAAATTTGAAGTTCAATACTTGAGCTTCATGCGATTCTTATTCTGAGCAGTCACAGTCATGTCCGCAGTCTTTTTTCTTTTTTCGAGGGAGAAGAAAAAGGATGAGGGTGAGAAAGACGATGCCGAGGGCGGCTGGAGTTTGCCAATCCATTAGGTGAAGCCAAGAAGGAGTCCGGTTTGATAAACGATGAGGGCAGCGAGGTAGGCAAAGAGGGTCATGCCTCCAAGTTGGGCGAGGGCCCATTTCCAAGAGTTTGTTTCACGGCGTACGACGGCGGTGGTGGGGAGGCACTGGAGGGCGTAGATGAAGAAGATGATGATGGAGAGGCCTACGAGGGGAGTATAGAGCATGCTTCCATCTTTACGCGTTGAGGCGGTCAGTTGGGCGCGGAGGGTTTCTTCTTCCTCTTCATCTGTGGCGTAGGAGATCGCGAGAGATGAGCGGAAGACTTCGCGGGCGGCAAAGGAGGCGATCATGGCTGTGCCCATGCGAGAATCCCATCCAAGGGGGGCGACGATGGGTTCGATAGCTTTGCCAATTTTCCCGTTGAAAGATGCTGCTTGTTGGACGACGGGGTCATCTGAGTCACTCTTGGGGTAGGTGTCGAGGAACCAGAGGATGATGCTTAGGCCAAGAATGACGGTGCCTGCTTTTTTAAGAAAGGCAGATGCTCGTTCCCAAACTTGTTTGAGAATATAGCTGATTTGTGGTCGATGATAGGGAGGGAGTTCTAGGATGAATTGGGGGGCTTCGGCAGCGCCGAGCCGAGGTTTGAGGATTTTAGCAGTGAGCAAGGCGGTGATGGTGCCGAGGGCGTAGATTCCAAAGAGTGCGGCTCCTTGAGCGAAGGTTCCGGTGACCATGAGAGGGATGATGAGGACGTAGACTGGAAGCCGAGCCGTGCAACTGGTCCAAGGAAGGATGAGAATAGTGGCGAGCCGTTCTTTGGCATTCGGGATGGTCCGCGTGGCCATAATTCCGGGGATGGCACATGCGTATCCAGAAAGGAGGGGGAGGAATGATTTTCCGGAGAGCCCGACTTTGTTCATGATGCCATCCATGAGATACGCGGCCCGGGCCATGTAACCACTGCTTTCGAGCAGGCTGATGAAGAAAAAGAGGAGAATAATTTGAGGTAAGAAAACGAGAACTCCTCCGACACCGGCGATGATTCCATCAATGATGAGGCTTTTAAAATCACCTTCGGACATGAAGCTGCCGATCCAGTTTTGAGTGGCTGTTTGTAGGCTCTCGATCCAGCCCATGGGAGTTTCCGCGAAGCGGAAGATGGACCAGAATACGGTGAACATCAGTACCGAGAAAAAAGCCCACCCCCAGAAGGGGTGAAGGAGCCAGTGGTCGAGTTTATCTGTGAGCGAAAGGGGAGATTGGTCCGGTCGGCGCACGCCGTTGTCGATGGCGGCTTGAATGATTTCGAAACGCTTTTTTGAAATTTGCTCATCGAGTCCGGTGGGGGCGGTGAGATTCCCGACTTCATAAGTAGGGTCAGAGAGCGCTTGGATGGCATGAGCTGCAGGGCGTGGGATGTTTTGCTCTGCGAGAGTTTTTTCCAGATGTTTGAGCGTTTTTTCAATTTCAGGGGAGCCTTGCCAACAGCGGCCGGGTGCTTGGGGGAGGGGGAAACGGATGGCTTGTTTTAGCTGGGTCACGCCCCGTTGTTTATTGCCGGAGATGGCGATGAAAGGGATGTCGAAATCTTTCGAAAGTTGCGCGGGATCGATGCGAAGCCCCATTTGCTCTGCGAGGTCTACTTTATTTAATACGGCGAGGACGGGGCATCCGAGGTCGAGAACTTGTTGTAAAAGATAAAGGTGTCGCTCGAGATTTGCGGCATCAAGAACACAGAGGACGAGGTCTGGTGTTTCTTCTTCTGAGAGATCGCCTAGCAGGGCATCTCTGGTGACGGCTTCATCGGGTGAATTGGGAATAAGGGAGTAGCAGCCGGGCAGATCGACGAGTTCGATTTTTTTCCCGTGAGGGGTGAAAAAATCCCCCGAGCGTTTCTCAACGGTGACGCCGGTGTAGTTGCCGATTTTTTGATTTTGGCCCGTGAGAGCGTTAAAAAGTGTTGTTTTTCCCGTATTGGGGTGACCAACCAGAGCCACGCAGGCTTCAGAGGATTGAGTGCTCATGAAAGGGTGAAAATTTAAGCCGGAATCACCATGATTTGATCTGCGAGATCTTTACTCAGAGCTAGTCGGGTGCCGCAGATGGTGCAGAGCATGTTACGACCGTTAGTGAGTTTCTTAACACGCATCTGCTCGCAAAAGCCGATTTCGCGAAGCTGGCGGCAGGCAGGCCCTTCTACTTGGCGAATTTGAAATTCACAGCCCATCGCGGCCTGACTGAGAGTCAGGGCGGAATCGAGTTCAAGATCGAGGGCGAGAGAAGACATGCTTGGTGAGTGAAGTAAGCGCTATTGAGACGCGTTCGCAATAAAAAAATAAATCCAATGGAATTTCTTTCCCCGAATTGTGCTCATATCTGTAATCTTTTCTTCTAATTTGCCTTTCTGTAGATATCGTGGCCTGTTCCAATATTCAATAGCATGAAATTGATCGATGGTATTAGTCTGATCGGTCGCCGAGGTAGCGGCTTTGCTCTCCTGGCGACCCTGTCACTCCTCTTTTTAATGACGGTGATTGCGGTGGCGGTGTTGACCTTGGCTGCGGTGAATGTGAGATCTACCCGGGCGGATTTCCATATGGAAGAGGCGCGTGCGAATGCTCGTTTAGCTTTGATGCTGGCGATTGGGGAGCTCCAAAGAGAGATGGGACCTGATCAACGTATTTCCGCAACGGCGGAGATATTAGAAGATTCGGAGAATTTAAATTTGGATCTCTCGGCGGCTGAGGGAGAGGGTGAGATGGAGCATCCTTACTGGGTTGGAGTCTGGGATAGTACCTTGGAGGGAGGGCGTCCGATCTGGGAGCGACGATCTGGAGAAGGTGGTTTAAAAGATATGAGGGAGGAATCGCAGTGGGAAAAGAGGGAGATGAATCGGAGTTTTTTAGTGAGTGGAAATGAAGGGGGGCAGAGAAATCAGAATGCCCAACTTAAGCCCTGGGAGTCTCTTGATCAGGAGAGAGAAGCGGTCATTGTTTCGGAGGGCTCAGTGGGCCAAGAGCAGAGAGGCCGAGTCCGCGTCGCGAAAACGGCGGTGAGAAAATCTGGGCAAGAAACGGGGAACTATGCCTACTGGATCGGTGATCTAGGGGTGCGGGCAAATATTGCCACTGGTAATCCGTATCAAGATGGGAGCGAGGCGGAGGGGCCTGAGAGAATTTATCCTTTTTTGGCTGCTCCGGAAGCTGCTCCCGAAGTTTTGGGTGATGGTGAGGAGTTTGGCATTTCTGAAGAGCAAAAAGCAAAATTGGTATCTCTTGCGAGTTTGGAGCATTTGGAAGATTACCCAGATCGTTGGCGAGAATCACTCTTTCATGATGTGACGATTGATTCGGAGGGGGTGCTTTCTGATACCCGTGATGGAGGGTTGAAAAAAAATCTCACGGCGTTTTTGAATCGCGATACGGACATTCTAGATCTTGAGTCAGAAGGTGAGGCACAGGCGGGGCTGGCGCAGACTGATAATCTGGTGGGACCGCCAAATCCTGACGCCGCTTTACAAAGGGGGATTTCGTGGGATGAATCACGTCATCGAGAGACCTCGCCGAATTTTGGTCTCTTACGAGATTGGGCACATTTTGCAAGAGAGACAGGAGGGAATGAGGAGGTGATCGTGGCGAGTAACCCGGCTCCCGAAAGCGAGTATGAGCTTCCTCAAATACTTGAAGAGAGCTCCCAGAACTTGCGCCCGGCAGCTCTTCGTCAGGCGAAGACCTCAAACTTTAATCCTATTTTAGTAGAAGCCTCGATGTTTAACGGGCTCAGCTGCTACCGGAATGATGTCATTGTGAATCCACGGAGGGTTTACAATCTCCGCTCGCATTTCTTCCCGCGAGTGGTGCTTTGGAATCCCTACAGCGTCCAGGTCAAGATGGAGCCGGCAGTCGCGATGGTCCAAGTCAATGGTCGCCGTGGATTTCAAACGAATACCGCCTCTGGATTTCGGGCAACTTGGATCAGCTGGGCAGGTCGCACGCCTACTCCTTCAGGACTCAGTGGTCAGTCGCTCACCGATAGCGATGCTTTTAATGATGCCTATACTGGGAGTTTCTATTTTTATCTCCCTTCGACAACGTTTGAACCAGGGGAGTGTTTGACATTTCTTCCTTCTAAAAATGCGATTTACGATTCGCAAAATGTGCTCAATAACGAGATGTCGGTGGAAGCCCGTTACCTGACGGAGAATAATTTCTACACTCCAGACAGCGTCTACAATCAGGGCATCAGTTTCATTCCGACTGAGTACTGGTTTGTGCCGTCTAATAACCAGAGATGGTTTGGTCGGACCGGAGGAATCCAGCAGGTGCAAGCTGATGATGCTCAAATGATTTTGAAATCATTGGGAGATCAGACGCCAAGCTCCTTGAGCGTGTTTGAATTTGATACCCTGCCACAGATCGCGGCCGTTTCTTGTTCCATGCAGTATGGTGCGGGTAAGGAGCCCACGGAAGCTTGGTCGGATGGAGCGCCGGTTACGGGGTCGGGAGTGCGGATTCCATTTCTTGATACTAGCCCGCCTGTATTCGAAACGATTCCAGATCGGCGCACTCGTCAGGGATATCGCATGCGCTGGTTTCAGGAGCACCCTTCCCATACAAATATCGTGGGAAATCCTCTCGTTGATCAGCCTGAATTTTGGGAAGAATCATTTCTTGGTTCGTGGAATCTCCGAGGGGCATATGCGGTGAGAACGCCCTTTGAAAATCTTGCCGGAAATCGAGGAGATGAAAATGCAAGTGGGCCTTGGTTTTTTGGGATTTATACCCGCGATCTCTATGACATCGCGGCGGGGTGGGAGGATCAAACGCCGGTGCGCCGTAACGGGAAAAACTATGGGAATCCCTTTGGCACTCCAGATGAAGGGGCATTGCGTTACGTCTTGTATGATCTTCCAGATGAAGAAATCGGGATCGTCTCAATGGCTCAGTTTCAGCATGCTAAGCTGTCAGAGTTTGTGTGGCATCCATCTTATGCGGTTGGGAATTCGCTCGTAGACCCTCGGTTAAGTAAAGCCGGTATCTCCGGGACGCATCCGGCGGAGACTGAAGGAGACCGTGAAAAGGGAGGGTTTGTGAGAGAGAATATCGGCTGGTCCGATAACTCAGACCGGGGACAGGGAAGAGAAACATGGGCTGAATATGGTCGGGCGTTTTTGTTAGATGCCTCCGAGGAAGAAGACCTTGTTTATGATCTTTCTTTTGAGCTGAACCATACTCTTTGGGATCGTTATTTTTTAAGTTCAGGGACAAGTGAGCAGCTCGCGGCGGCCTCTCGGGATCCGATCAAAAATCCGCTTCCTAATGCGCGGATGATTCCAGTGACTCCGGGGAAAGATTTGGAGGATTTTCATACTTCTGCAAGAGACTTGATGGTGAAGGGGGCATTCAATGTGAATTCTACCAGCGTGAAGGCATGGCAAGCCGTCCTCTCGGCAAACCGTCGTCAGGATGATGGGATGACTCCATTTCCCCGTGTGATTGGGAGGCAGGAGAATGAGTGGCAGGATGGAGATTCGCTCGATGGGGATGAAGTTTGGGATGGCACCCGCATTTTAAGAGATGAAGAAATTTTGCGCCTTGCCCAAGCGATCGTGAAGCAGGTGAGAGAGCGCGGTCCGTTCCTGAGTTTATCAGATTTTGTCAATCGCCGTCTGGTAGATAATGAACAAGAGCACGGAATGCGTGGCCCACTTGAGGCTGCCATTCAAGAGGCTGGCATCAACCGGGGATTTGATACCGAATTGCCTTATGCCATGACTCAGGAAGACTCCCTAGAAACCTTCGATCATCCAGATAATATTCAGGATCCTACCCGTCTTGAGCAGACGATGAAGCCTCCAAGTCGTGCTTGGGGAGCTCCAGTGTATCTGACTCAGGCTGACCTTCTGCAGACCATCGGAGCGAGTTTAGCGGCGCGTTCGGATACCTTTGTGATTCGGGCCTATGGCGAATCAGTTCTAAGAGGGCGGGTTGCCGCGCGGGCTTGGTGCGAGGCTGTCGTCCAGCGCACGCCTGAGCCTATTTATTCAGATTCCTTAAAGCTTAATCCAGTGAAGGAGAATGGGAGACCTGACTTTGGGCGGCGCTTTCGAATGACACGCTTTCGCTGGTTGAACCGTAGCGAGGTATGATATGCCCTGCGCAATGAAAGTGATTGCCCTGAGTCTCCTTGCCTTGACTTCCCTGAGTGACCCTCTGGCTGCCCAGGGAGAATCGGGACAAAATTCCCGTAAGCACGTCCGCTTACTTTGCTTGGGAGAGCCTCCGCCTTGGAGGGAAGATATTAAAGGGGGAGTCCGGGTGCAGCTACCACCTCCTCCAGGTTCCTTACCGCCGAGCTGGGTCACGTTCAAACAAGGCGGGAAAAAGACCACTCTCGCCATGCGATTGAGTCAACTGACACAACCTGTTTCTTATCCTGCGGCGAGCGAACAACTGGAATTTCTGGAAGGCAAAAGTGCCAGCGGGGACCCTTGGTTTGTTCGCCCCCTTCCGAAGAGCTCGCATTCTTTGATCGTGCTCTGGCGTGGATCGCGGGATGAAAAATGGTTCAAACCAAGAGGGAAAGTTCTCGTTGATAGTGTGACCACATTTCCGGCAGGGAACATCCGCCTCGTGAATTTTGGTCACCTGCCGGTGAAGGTGAGAATCGCGCAATCTCGGGAAGTTTTAACGATCGAGCCGGGAAAAGGCTTAATTCGTGAGGTTGAAACGGGAGAAAATGAGCTTCAGATTGAGGCCAAAGATGCTGCTGGGAAGCGGTTTCGAATCTTTCGAAATGTTTTCAAGATAAAATCGGGTGAAAGAGTCAACGCCTTTATCTACAAGGCGGATGGGGTAAAACCTCGTCGCCCCATGAAGCTTTATTTGCGCCATGAAGTGGCGCGAAATTATCAGGAAAAGAAAGAAAAAAGGGTGAGATAGGTCTTTTGGAGCTTTTCCTATGAGGGCCGCTGCTTGACGCCTTCCTCCTTCCTTGCTAAATGCAACGCGTTTCCCGCAAAAGGTGTGGAAACACCTAAACCTTATACGCTAGGAACAAAAACCCATGGCTAATTATGCAATTAACGGATTCGGCCGCATCGGTCGAATGGTGCTTCGCGCAATGTCTGACGATGAGCTCAAAAAAGTCGTCGCCATCAATGATCTCACCGACAATAAAACTCTCGCTCACCTCCTTAAGTATGACTCCAGCCAGGGTCAATTTTCTCGTGAGGTGACCTATGATGACGACCACCTCATCGTCGATGGTCACAAAATCCATGCTACTGCCGAGCGCGATCCGGCAAACCTTCCTTGGGGGCAGTGGAATGCTGAGGTCATTCTTGAGTCGACTGGTTTCTTTTGCAGCCGTGAGGGTGCCTCCAAGCACATCTCTGCGGGAGCGAAGAAGGTGCTTATTTCAGCTCCAGCATCTGATCCAGATCTCACCATGTGCCTCGGCATCAACAGCGATCAATATGATGCTTCCAAGCACCACATCGTGTCTAATGCTTCTTGCACCACGAACTGCCTCGCTCCTCTCGCGAAAGTCCTGAATGACAAGTGGGGTCTCAAGCGAGGCTTCATGAGTACCATCCACTCATACACCGGAGATCAGCGTCTTCTTGATGCTCCTCACAGTGATCTGCGTCGTGCGCGCTCTGCGGCGGAGAACATCATCCCTTCTTCTACGGGAGCAGCCCGTGCGATTGGCCTTGTGATTCCAGAGCTCAATGGGAAGTTGAATGGTGGTGCCTTTCGAGTGCCCACTCCAACAGGATCCCTCACCGACCTGGTCGCGGAATTAAATTCTGACGTGACTGCGGAAGAAGTGAACGCGGCATTCAAAGAGGCTGCGGAAGGTCCTCTCAAAGGAGTTCTCAAATATAGCGAAGACCCTCTTGTCCTTCAAGACATCGTGGGTGATCCACATAGCTCAATTTACGATAGCGAACTCACCACCGTGATTGACGGGAATATGGTGAAAGTATGCTCATGGTATGATAACGAGTGGGGTTACTCAAATCGCGCTGCCGATGCCATGAAGATGCTTGGCGACTCCCTCTAAAATCGATTCTTTTTCATTTCAAAGCCCCTTCGGTTTTCTACCGAAGGGGCTTTTTTTAGGGCCCTAAAAAGAGTAACGGTAGGAGACATTAATCGCGTGGTTGAGAGACTCGTAAGTTCCGTCTGCCGTTTCGCCCACGAGAGATGCGGACTCATTCCCTTCCACCTCGCTCCCTCCATTGTATGCCACGGTGTAGCTGATGGCATAGCTGTGAACATCTGATCTCTTACCAAATCCCAGATTGAGAAGATGGAGATTCGAGTCTGGATTCAGAGGTGAGAAAAACTGATCTGGAACCGAATTGTCACTATAAATGTATCCCGCACTCAGGAAGTGACCGGAATCAAAGGACCGAGTGACCCCGACCTGATACATAAATCCTGATTCATAATTAAAGGGGAAATCAACATCTCCAAAAAAGGTGCCTTCCAGAGTCGTCACATCGACGGAGTCCCAGTCCGTCCAATCGAACCCGACTTCAAAATTCCATTTTTCAGTAGGGCGGTATGATACCCCGAGCGCAATATTCATCGGGAAATCCAAACTGCCCCTCGTTGAGCTTTCGTTCAAGCCAGGCGGAACCGTCACCCCCGGAGCAAGGGGTAAAGGAACGGTAAGATTTGCGCGAGACTCTCCGCGATAATTCAATTCCGTAGCAGAGCGAAAATTGAGTCCAAAGGACCACTGCTCGCTTGGTTGCCACAGGACTCCAGCATTAAAACCTAACGAAAAATCATCTCCCTCAAAATCGAAAAAATCTCCCGGTGCACCAACAAGCGAGCGAGTGAGCGAGATGTCTGAATAGTTGATCGCCAAGCCTAACCCGAGGGAGAGCTGCGGATTGACCTGATAAGCGACGGTTGGATTTAAGGTAATGAAGGCGAGCTCCCCATCGATCGCGATGGTAGAAAAGGGCGTATTGCGACCATAATCGACGGCGAGACCATAGGGAGCGAAGAGCCCTAACCCGTATGAGATCGGAGAATCATCAGGAGAGAAGGTGTAATAGATTTGCGGAACAAACTGAAACGCGGAATCAGCCCTTGCCCTCGCTCCTAGCGGCGATTCAAAATCAATCCCGGTTGAGATGGCATACAGGCCAACGCTTAGCTGGTGGCCATCGAGCTGAGTGATTCCCGCCGGATTGTAATAAATCGCAGAAGGGTTATCAGCAGTCGCGGTAAAGGCATTTCCGCGAGCAATCGCTTCAGGATCTTGGTTGGGAAGACGAAATCCTACGGCTGTTGAATTTGTAATGAGACCAATCGATAGGACAGAAAAGCGTATAGCAGAATGCATCTTCATAATTTAAATATATTGGGTTATATTTTTTCCAGATTCGATTTGATGTCTTTAGTCCAGTGACGCATCCAATTTTGAGAAATTGCGGGATCAACTGAAATTGCAGGATGAGTCTGAAGAGTCAGGGTTAATCTGTTGCCGTAAGTGACACATCCTGCACCTAGAGGTTGGCAGCGTAAGACCGGGGGACAGAAAAACCAAATTCCAGAAAAGGGGGATGCGTCCGGCGCGGGATCTAAGTTCCACTTCCCGAGATTTGAGAAGCTTCCGAGACAGGGCGCGAGGATCGCTCGATTTGAGCGAATGAGAGCTTTTTTCATTCCAGAGCTTAGAAAATTTCCCAACTTATAGGAATTCCATGCGACCCAATGCTGGCCAAGGTTCAATTGACGATAAATCGAGTGATGGAGGCTCTGCATGGAGTCCTCATCCTGAACAGAAACGGTGACATAACTGGAATGATTTTCTTCGTCAGACAATTGCGTAATATGCCCTCTTAGATTCACTGGAACCATCCAAGAGATTGTGGAAGAAGCTGGGGATAAGTCCGCCCTAATGATGCGATCAAGGGAATAGAGAAGAAAGGAATTCACGCTGATACGGTGCCTTTGACTCGCCTTCTTGATCTGGGAGGTCTCCTCTTCAGTAAAAGCATGATAGTCAAAATTTGCTGGAGGATGGGTGCGACGGCTCACATCAGTCTGAGAGGTTAGATCTCGAATTCTTGTGAACTTTCTGTTTTTCAATGAGTAATGAATTATTTTTAGATAACTCGCTAACTTGTTTGGGGTGGAATGATTGGCTGAAGGAAGCTCTTTGACAGAGGCTCCTCGTTGCCGAAGAAGGTGAGCAAACGCCCCAATCCCATCGAACTCGTCATGCCCCAAGAAGGTCCATTCGGGAGGGGAATTCGGTGACCCTTGGTGCCCGAAGCGAATTCCAATAAACTCGTCCATCTCCTCTAATACTCGAAACCATGAGCGAATGGGGTCACATTTCTTGGCTTGAGACGGCAGTGACATGGTTCACTAAAGAGAGTGAATCGAGGATGGTCGTGAGTAAAACGAATTCATTGCACGAAAGGCAGGAGCTTCCCAGAAAATGGCAGTATTTTTCTTGCTGAATCTTTTTTTATTGGACAGCGAAGCATTCGAGAGATAATCCCTCGCCCGCGCAGATGCGTAAAATGACTCTAAAATTGGCAGCGTAGCTCAGGGGTAGAGCAGAGGACTCATAAGCCTTTTGTCGGCGGTTCAAATCCGCCCGCTGCTACCAGCTTTCTAACCCGCTAGATCTCAATGATCTGCGGGTTTTTTGCGTCCTGAAGAATCGGGATTGCTCTTAGGTGTGTGTTTAAAAGTGTGACAAAATACGCGAGATACAAGCAGTTACATAAAGGCATGGACGCTAGCGGAGCAGCTTGTTATTCTGCCGATACGATGCCTTACGCTGATCCAGAAAAACGCAAAGCGATGAACCGCGAGCGAAATCGACGGCGGCGGAAGAGTGCGGAATTTCGAGAGAAAGAGTCTCAACAAAAGGCGGAATGGTTTCAGGAGAACAAGGCCCGCCTTCGGGAGAAGCAAAGGCAATATCGTTCCGGCCTTCGCGAGCAGTCACTTTTAAATTTCCAGAAGAACAACAAAGAAGATGAGTAGATACGCGCTATCAGATAACGCTGATGAATACCGCCCTGCCCGAGTTCGGGAAGAGGTGTGGGAGGACTTCAAAGCGGGGCTTAAAGCTCTCGACAATGCAGCGCAGGACATCGCCAAGGCGGGCCGCTTATTCGCGGATATCTCTGAGCCGCAATGGGATAAGCTGGTGGCCTCTGCGCCTTCTCCGATGCGTCGAACGCTGAAATACACGCGAGACGTAGGGAAAGGTATTCTATTGCCGCAACTGGCTACCGCTTCGGGGTCGTACGTTTCCCGCCTCAGATCGTTCCCGGTGATCGATCAAGAGCGCCTTCTGACAGAACCGATTGAGGTAGCTGTTACCACCACTAGCGGAAAGTCTGACAAGAAGCTTGTGAGGGTGCCTGATATGGAACCTGAAGAGGTTAGGCAGGTGTTCGTCAAGCAAGGTCGCGAATGGAAGCAACGATCTGTTCAGGAGCAAAGAGCGTGGCTTCAGATGAAAGCCAAGAAAGATGAGCGAAAGCCAGCAATGACGGAAATCAAACGCCCGGGACGGTGGACAATCAAAGGAGGGCGAGTTTTCTTAGCGGCATCAAAGGTGAGCAATGGTCTTACCGCTTCCGA
>CALGLJ010000131.1 GCA_937930235.1 uncultured Verrucomicrobiales bacterium
CTTTTTGATGAGGTGCAGCATTTCTATCAGGGAGGTTTAACGGTCGCGCCGATGGATCAATCCTTCCGCTCCTGTCCGGCAGTTCTTGAGTTGGTCAATTCTGTTTGTGGCGATTTAAAAATGATCGAGACTCTTTTTGGAAAAGAAACTGCTACCCGCTGGGACTGGAAAGATCACGATGCCGCGCGGGCGGATGTTTCAGGAGAAGCTCGCGTTGAGATTGCCGCGAAGGATGAAATTTTAGATCGTCTCGTGGCTCGTCTTCGGGAGGTTGGTGTGGGAGAGCGAGAGCTACAATGCGGGGTTCTCGTCCGAACAGGCAAGCAGGTGGTGGAAATTTCTGAACACTTGCGAAGCGAAGGCTTTTCCGTCATCGAAGAAGGGCGTCGAAAGCCGATGGAAGACTGTGCGATTGGAGTCGTGCTAAGCGCTTTGATTCGTTGGTTGGCTGATCCCGCAGATGTTTTTTCCCGACAAATCATCACGATGTCACCTCTTGAGCTAGTGCTCCAGCATCGTTTTGCGGATGAAAGGCAATCTCCTTGGGAAGAGTTGCTGGCCGAAGCGAGTGAAGAGAGTTTTGCCATGATGGTAGAACGGCTGATCGCCCCTCTTTGGAAGACTTTATCTCCCTTTGATCAAAGGCGAGTCGGAGATATTTTGCAGGCGCTTGAGGACTTTGATGCTACTGGTGCAGGTACTCCAAGAGCGGCCCGTGATATTCTGGCAAACTTCGAAATTGCGCAAGCTCCCGGAGAGGCCGCGGTGCAAGTGATGACCATCCATAAGTCAAAAGGCCTTGGCTTCGATGTCGTTATGTTGCCGTACGTGACCGATGATCAGGTTCCTAGCCGGACAAATTTTGACGTTGCTTATGATCCTGGTCATTGGATTTTGCAGCCGCCTGCGAGTTGGGTGCGAGCCCTTTTTCCAGACTTAATCATGGTGGAAGAGCGCTGGGTAGAAGAGCAGCGCTATGAAGCGCTGTGCCTCCTGTATGTTTCTCTCACTCGAGCCAAGCGAGGATTGTATCTTTTTCTAACAAAAGAGCCCACTAGCCGAAAAAAAGAACAACGGCTCGAGTGGTCTTCTCCTGCAAATCTCGTGAGATTGACCGCTGGCGAGTCATCGCAAGAACGGAATGAGTGGTGGAAAGATGTGCCAGTGCAGGAAAATAAAACCGAGCAAATCATTCCCCCCTTGGGAGAAGCGGTATTGGTGAGAGAGCGGATGATCCCCTCAGCCCATCATGGAGCGGGGCCATTCCGTGCGGGAGGGCATGGCGTTCAAATTGGAAAAGAGGTTCATCAACTTTTTCAGTCTCTGGCGTGGTTGAGTCCGGGAGAAAAAGTAAAGACTCCGAAAAACCTAGCTGGAATGCTAGTGGACCACACCCTTCAAAATGCAGAAGTAAGGCAAATCTTTGAAAAAAGAAACGGAGAGCTTTTTCGAGAACAGTCCCTCGAGGTTCTTTTGGATGGAAAGTGGATGTCGGGGGTGATTGATCGCATGCACGTGTCTCCAGAGCGCATTGAAATTTTTGATTTCAAGACAGATATGACGGAGTCAAGTGTTGAACTGCGAGAGAAATACCGAGAACAGATGAAGGCTTATGAAAAAGCGGTGGGCCAAATTTATCCGCAAGAAGTTGTGTCATATCTCATCTCGACCCATCTCAAAACACTCATCAAAATATGATCGAAGAAAAATTTCATGAACTTCTGGCAGGGGAAGAGCTGGGAATGTCGTTTGTCGCTTTTCAAGATGGAAAAGAGCTGGTGTCTCTTCATGGTGGCTGGGCGGATCGACATGAATCAAAGCCATGGAATGCTGATACCTTGATCCCGGTATGGTCTGCCACTAAGGGACCTATGGCAGTTTGTGTCTTGATCGCTCTGCATCGGGCAGGGATGAATTCCGAATCGCTCGTGAGACGGGTGTGGCCGGAGCTGAAGGTTGGGGAATTGACTTTTGGAGAATTATTTTCTCACCAAGGAGGACTCGCAGCGCTTGATGAACGAGTGTCCATTTGGAATTACGATGCAGTCATTGCCGCCCTAGAAAATCAAGAACCTCAATGGGAAGTTGGCACTCCGGGATACCATCCACGGACGATTGGGTTCATCGCTGATGAAATGATTCGTCGACTGGATGGACGGAGTTTGAGCGTATTTTGGCATGAAGAAATTGCCAAACCACAAGACCTTGATTTCTGGATTGGCTTACCGGAAAGTGAGCACCATCGGGTCGCCGAACTCGTCCCTGCGCGGGCTGGAAAAGCGGGCGAGCCAAAAGTCTTCTACGAGGCGCTTTTGCAGAAAGATTCTCTGACTCGGCGTGCGTTTTCTTCTCCGGCCGAATTTACCGGAGTCAGCGAAATGAATCAGGCGCGAGCTTGGGCCGTTGGCTGGCCTGCCATGGGAGGCGTCGCCTCTGCACACGGAGTAGCAAAGTTTTATGATTGGCTGTTGCGGCAAAGTTTTCTCGCAGAGCTTATTGAACTCCGCGTTTCCGGGTTGGATAAGATTCAGAGAATCCCTGCTCAATATGGCTTTGGGATGAAGCTCGAATCAGCAGGACTTTTTGGCCATCCGGGTGCTGGAGGGAGCTACGGCCTTGCTGATCCTCAGAAAAAATTGAGCTGCGGTTTTGTCATGAACCGCTTTGAAGCAAATCTTTTCCCAAGCACCGCGAGGCGTGCATTGGTATCTCAGATTATTTGAAAGAGATTTTTTGGTTTTGTCGCACTGATAATTTTGAGCGATGTCCGATGCGGTTATGATGAACTATCACCGATTGGGTTTTAATAATATTTACTCATGAATGAGAGCAATCACAATTAACAAAAGAAGATTTTATGAAGCTTTTCACCATTCACTTTTCCCTCGGAATCCCTCTGTTTTTACTCGCAGGGCTCATTATCTATGGACAGGACCGAAAGGAAATGGCCGCTCAAACGGTGACTTTTTCAGGTCAAGAGTGCCCGATTACGACGCTGGAAGATGGCACCGTGATGATCGATACGAGTGAGGTGACCGCTTCAATTCTTCAGGTTCAGATTGATGCCACCGGTCAGCGAGTGACGAAATGCCGTGCGGCATCTTCCTCTCAAATTGAAGCAACTCCTTTCTATACCGAACGATGAAGCCTCTCTTCTTTTTAAGCGTTCTCTGTCCGCTTGCTTGGGCGCAATTTTCTATCAATTACGTCGATGATTCGAATTTTGGTTTTTTTGATCCTCAAGAGGTCAGTCCGGTCGGCGGAAACATGGGAACGACCTTGGGGGAGCAGCGGCGACTTGCTTTAGAGCATGCCGTTCGGCTTTGGGAGCGTCACCTCGAACCAGAAGGTCCAGTTGTGATTCAGGCCCGATTTTCAGATGACCTTTCCATTTTTACCCTAGCGACGGCAAATTTTGGGGCTTTTTTTATCAACTTCGAGGGGGCTCCAGATCCAAACCTTGCTTACCCTGCCTCTCTTGCGAACCATATCGCGCAGCGTGATCTTAGCGGAGAGGAGGATGAAATCATCATCACCTTTAACGCGAATCACGCATCGTTCTATCTGGGGCTCGATCTAAAACCAGAAGGGGAGGATGATTTTCAGACGACTGCGATTCATGAAATTGCCCATGGGCTTGGATTTCGAGCTGGAGTCAGTGCGGATGGTTCTTTCGAGTTTGGTGATCGTCCGACGGTGTTTGATGCTCAGCTTCACAGTCTGATCTTTGGGAAAAACTATTCCGAACTGACCGTGTTGGAACGTCAAACGGCGAGTCGCGCACCTGGCCTCACCATCTGGCAAGGACGGAGCACTCAGCTCGGAAGCCGCTCGCAAATTTCTGCAGGTCAGACCGCGATCAAAATTGGCCTTGAGGAAGACGGTGAGACCACGCAGACATTTTTCGCTCTTCCGGCAAATATCGGCCCCGCTCTCCCGGTCGAAGGAATACGAGGGAGAGTCATTCTCGTGGATGACGGCACCGTGCCGACTGCGGATGCCTGCCAGACTCCTTTCGTGAATGCGAGTGAGCTCGCGGGTAATATCGCACTCATTGATCGAGGTACCTGCACCTTTGTCTCAAAAATTGCAGCCGCTACCGAAGCTGGAGCAATCGCGGTCATCATCGCGAATAATGTGCCCTCTGGGCCGGCTGCGGTCGGAGGCGCTGGCCTGTCTCCGACCATCCCATCAGTCGGGGTGGATCAGGCCACGGGACTGATTTTACGCAATCTCGATTCAAGCACTCTGGTGACGCTCGGTGTTGAGAAAGAAGCGGGGACTCTGGATGGACGCCCTTACCTCTGGACGCCTGCGAACTTCAATGAAGGAAGTTCTCTCTCGCACTGGGATGAGGGGGCCTCTCCCAATCTTCTCATGGAGCCGACAAGTGGCAGCCTTCCCGGTCAGTTTGATCTCACGCTGACCGTCCTGCGAGACTTAGGCTGGACTGTTAAAAATATTCCTTTTCCAAACACAGATTATGCTCAGTGGGAGGCTCTCAATGTGAATACGGTCGTTGGTCGCGAAGAAGATGCAGACCGCGATGGCTTTACAAATTTTGCTGAATATGCCGGCGGAAGTGATCCTGAAAATCCGAATTCACAACCGACGCATCCGCGTCTCCTGCGAGATGGAACCCTCTTCCTCACTCGGACAAATCAAGCCACTGATCTCACCTTTGAACTCCAGCGATCTACTACCTTAAACGAAGACTTCATCGACTTCCCATCTCCTATTGAGGTCCAAGAAATCATTGGAGAGCAACGTCTCGACATCATTCTCCTTGGCCCTCTCTCCGGGCGTGAATTCTTCCGTGATCTCGCGACTGAAGAAGCTCCGTGATCAATTACCATGCGCAGAACAGGGGAAAATTTTATGCCAAAATTTTTATGCCAGGCATAAAGTAATTGACTGGGGCTTTTTGATCTTGTAGGATGACGGGGTAATGAACGAAAAACCTTTAGCTGATCATGATTCGGGCGCGAAGCGGGAGTGGACTCCGCTGGAGCTGGCGGAGATGAAAACGGGGCGCAGGTTCGGGCCGATTCATCAGGCTCCGGGGTTCTCTTCGCGGCGGCGGATCAAGTTCGAAGGTGGGACGGGCTGCTATCATGTCATGTCTCGCATTGTCGGGGGTGAGTTTCTCTTGGGTGATCTTGAAAAGGAGGCTTTTCGACGAATGATGTGGCGCATGGCGGAGTTTGCGGGAGTGGAACTCCTCACTTATGCGCTAATGGATAACCATTTTCATTTGTTGGTTAAGGTGCCAGATCGGGAGCGGTGGCTGCGAAGATTTGAAGGAGACGAGGGCGAGAGCCGTTTGCTTGCGCATCTCGGGAAGGTGTATTCGAAGGTTTTTTTGAAGCAGTTGGAAGGGGAGTTGGCGAAGTTGCGGGATCAGGGGCGGGAGAAGGAGATTGAGGTGCTTTTGGATCGTTTTAAACGGCGTTTTTGTGATGTGAGTCTCTTCGTTAAGGAGCTGAAGGAACGGTTCTCCCGGTGGTATAATAAGCTGCACGGGCGGCGGGGGACGTTGTGGATGGATCGATTTCACTCGGTCTTGGTGGAAAATGGGGACGCGCTGCGGATGATGGCTGCTTACATTGATCTCAATCCGGTGCGAGCGGGTTTGGTGGATGATCCGGCGAAGTCCCGGTGGACGGGGTATGGG
>CALGLJ010000132.1 GCA_937930235.1 uncultured Verrucomicrobiales bacterium
CGTCATGTTTGTTTTCTTTTTTTCATGAAGTCAGAAATATGACGGACTCACTTCAACTCTACAACGCCGCAGTCCGCCCATCGCCGCGAAGCGGCTCTGTTCAACAAGACGCAGTATCCAACCCGTGACCCGCGCCTTGAGTTCTCGGAGTGAATGTGTAGTTTGGGCGCGAGTAGGAGCCTCGGAGTGATCTGGCAATTCAGGTCACGGGCGGATATGCTCAGACGTTGTGCTGAAATGACCCGTGACGACGCAATCAAGTTGAATCATCTCTACGCTAGAATTGGCGCAGATTTGGACCAATCGATTAGATTTAGGATGGATCGAGACCCCAACTATGAGAATTCAGGAGGGGCTCTCCCGACAGCGAAGGTAATGGGTGAGATGCTGACAGAATTGATGAATCCACTATGGAATGAGTTTCCGGATTTGTTGCCGAAGCAGATGGACGGACAGTATGAAATTCCTCAAGAGGTCTACGATAATCCATTCTACAACTCTGAAGGGAGTGAACCTCAACCCTCAGAATGAATTTTGCACAACAAGGGGCTGCTCTCGACGTCTAACAGCGCCTTGAGTTTTCGAAGTGAATTTGCAGTTTTTTTGCCGGGCATAATTTAAGCCTGATAGTTCTCAACCTCTGTATCTGTAATGGTTTTATGATAGTTGAGTGTGAATTATCTTGGCGCAGGAATGGGCCTATTGGTGGGGTCGCAGGAGTCATCCTGCCGGCGAAGATGATTTCATCTAAGTCTTCCGAGCTAGCGTAAGCGTCTGAAAGACGGGCCCTATTCCCCGCTCAATCCACCAATACATTTCCTTCTCTCGCCATTGATGCCACTATTTGAGGGCAATTCCGGAATCTTTGAGAGAATTCCTTTTATCCAGGGCCGCTTTGCTCTGTTCGGCAGCCCATCCTTTGTAGGCTTTCTTGCTGACGACCTCCATGAAGCCTCGCATGTTGGCATGCTGCTCTCCGCAGAGTTGGCCACAGACCACGTAGGTTTCGAGTTCTTTCAACGGTCTAAACCACATGGGAATATCACGTCCGGGTATCGCGTCCTGCTGGATACGCATCGGAATGATGGAGTAGTTATGAATCACATCCGTGGAAGTGACTTGAAGGATGGCATTGCGATCGACTGGCAGCTTTAAGTTCGGAGCAACGAAGTCATCCCATCCATTCGGATCATCCGGGTCGATGCACGGGTCACCGACATTATTGATTAAATGACGATCAATTCGGCCAAATTTACCATCTGCGCCAGGGTAGTGATAGTTAAAGGCAAACTGATACGCAATGACGCGTACCCGAACAGGGTCTGTTTTTTGAACTTCTTCCCAATCGTCTGTTCGATCCCACCATAACGGAAAGGCAAAACCTAAGAGGAGAACGGCTTCCACAATGACGACACCGATTTCCAGATGAGATGACACGTGATTTGTGACTCCATGATAACTTGCTTTAGGGTTTTTCTTCGCTCGAAATCTCCAGCAGCAGAATAGGAAAAAAATCGTCCAGCCAATAAAAAGCACGAACATGAACCAGTGGACAATGTCGATCAAGTGATCGACACTAGCTCCATGTTTGGAGTAATTTTCGGGGATACCGAGCCATTTAGACCAACTCATAAATTTAAGAAGCGTTTGATGTTACTACGATGAGGGAGCGATGTAGTCGTCGAGGTAGCGCTCATCGAGGCCAGCCTTTTCTCGACGAGCAATGCGAATCATGAAAAAGAGAACGCTGGTAGCAATCGGGACGATGAGCAGGAGCATGACCGCAATGGCCCACCCTGCAGCATTGTCGCCCGCATGTTTGAAGGAGTTGGCACAGGTGGCACAGGACAGAATGGATAAGAGAAAGTTCATGATTCTAAACGATAATGTTTTTAGCTTTGCGATAAAAGTAGACCCCATAGGCGATAAGGCCAATGGATGCGGCGAGTGTGATTCCACCAAAAATTTTCACCCCCATTCCGGAACTCTGGGTATCGAAAAAGAGCGCCCAAACTCCAAACCCTGCGCAAAACAAAGCGGCAGCAGCGATGAAGATGAGGTGAAAACCTTTAATAGACATGGTGAAAATGGGTTGGCTTAGTGAACCGAAGTGGCTGGTTTGTCCGCGTTATAAAAGCCGTCGGCAGATTTCTCATTGCCATACTGGATTGGATCACTCTTGGACCACCCGATGAGGGCCATACAGAAGAACGCCATCACGATCGCCATGCCATAGAAGAGATAGATGAGCGGTTTTTCATGGTTTAAGTGCATGAAAATCAGCATCACCAAAGACGCCTTGATGGTGGCAATGATGAGGCCAATGGTAATGTCTACGCCATCAAGACCGTGGCCACCAAAGTCCAGTGCGGGAACTGTCGCCACCAGCACGGTGATCACCGTCCCGACAAAGAGCGCAGCACCCACGATCTGGAATTTTTTGACAGCTTTCTTAATTTCTTCAGGAGAATCAGCCATGGTATTGGAAAGTTTGAAATTAAAGTGAGAGAGGAGTGGGAGAGTTTACATCAAGTAAAGGATGGGGAACAGGAAGATCCAAACGAGATCGACAAAGTGCCAGAAGAGGCCTCCGACTTCGACTCGATTGGCCAACCACTCGGGATTGCTTTCATACATTTTACGGCCAAAGAAGAGATAGTATCCTAGGACAATCATGCCCCCAATGACGTGAAGACCGTGCAGTCCCGTAATGGTGAAGTAGATTGCGTAGTAGGTATTCCACTTGGGAGTGAAGGTCGATTCGAAGCCGATGTTTTCACGCGGAATCGTGACTTCAGGGAAGGACATCTTTTTATGATTGGGGCCAGCAAAACCAGCAATCCAGCCCGGTTTTTCGAGACATTTTTCAGAGGCTTCGTTATTAATAGTGGCTTTCGCGCGGTCATAAATTCCTTTATGATCGTAGTTCTGGTAAGCGACAATTTGATCCCAGTTGACTCGGTATTTCTCATTGTCTGTCGGGACGTAGCGGTCTTCTCCTTTGAGTCCTTTTTTATCGCTCTTGGCATCCAGCATCTCGGTGTGGGCACGCAGCCATTCTTGATGGGAATCCCAGATTTTTTTGAGTTCGGGCTGCTTGAGCACCCAGCTCTTGGTAATGGCCGCTTCAGGGGCGATTCCTTTTTCTTCGGCACGCTGAGCGGTGAAGCGGAAGTCGATGCCATCAACGGCAAGGAACATGGAACTGTCTCCCATTGTTCCTTTGATGGTTGTGTCATCGCGTAAGGTGAGTTGTTTGGCATCCTTTGTGATCACATATCCGGGGTCCAGGTGCAAGGTGAGTGGTTTCTCAGCCTTGAAAGTAATCGTTCCAGGAGCGGAGTATGAGCGCTTCTTTATTTGCTTGGCATTCTCGGCTTGCAGCTCAAGGAATTCGGGGGATTGTGCGATTTGCCAACCATCGCGGTCATCACCAGCCTCACGGCGCTTGGCAAAAGCAGATTTCAGATAGTGCGTCCGGAGTTGAGCATCTTCTGATTTTGCTTTGAGGAAATATTTTTCGGCGTAAGCAATGACAGATTTCGATAGAGATTCACCCGCAGGGATGTTCTTTTTCTCTAATTCTTTCCGCTTTCCGTCTTCATCGATTTCATAGAGTTTGAAATCCTCTGCCAGCGTGATGGGATATTCAGAAAGAGCCATTAGCTCATCTGACACTTCTGAGATCTTGCTCTCTTTGATCTCTTCTAAGAGATTTTTTAAGTTGCTGCTTAAAATGCTCCCTTTTTTCTGAGCGGCTTCGAATTGTTTTAATTCCTTCTTACCCAGTTTGCTTTTGTTTTTTTCTACACTGTCGAAAAAGGATTTCAGTGCCCCTGTCACGGGGACGACTTGGGACTGAGCTTGCTCGATGATGGTGTCAACAAATCCTCCGTAGGCGTGACGGCTCAGAGGGAAGACAAATTCGTCTGCTTCGAAGATGATCTTATTGGCGTAAAATGCTTCATCGGAATAGTTTCCTTTATCATCTTTCTGGGCATGGTGGAGTTTTCCGTCTTCACCAATTTCAGCCTTGTGGAGATGCCCTTCCAGAATAGCGAAATCGAGCACGGGGTGATCTGCGCTTTCGAGGCGGACCGCTTGGTGAGCAAATTTTGCTTTATACTCAATGCTCTTGAGCACCATAAAGGCAGCCGCACAGAGGAGAGTAATGGCCATGTTGATCTGGAAGCTGCGCCAGTTTCTCATCTTCAGCGCCGCCCAGGCAAAGACCACCGTCATGGATGAGGCAATCAGGATTGCGGTATTGATCAAACCGGGAAGCACCGGGAGAGTCCGCTCTGGCCAAGGGTAGTCAGCATAAAGGCGGAGAAAGAGATAGCCTGAGAATAGGCCACCAAAGAGCGTCACCTCAGAAGCGAGGAAGAGCCAGATCGCAACTTTTGAATTAAAAAGTCCGGTGTCCTTCCGAGCGTTAACGACAAATGGGATTTCCATGGATCAGAGAGAGTAATACGTTGAAAGTTTAGGCTGAAGTTTCCTCTTTAGGAGCTGGGGTCTCGCTCGATTGGCTTCGTTTTGGCTCTTCCCACTGAGGGAAGAAGTCCTCATCGTGATCTGGGCGGCTATATTCATATGGTCCTCGGTAGACTGCCGGATCGAAGGTGAAGTTCCCGTGTCCCGGAGGAGTCGGGGTAGCCCATTCAAGAGTGGTGGCATCCCATGGATTGTCATTTTCAATCTTCTTACCCCAGAAGTAACTGATGACCATATTCAGGAGAAACGGCAGTTGGAAAATCGCCATGGCAATGGCGGAGGCGGTCATCACTTCATTCCAAGAAATTTTATCCAGCACGGTGAGTCCGAAGACGTTCACCCCTTCTGCGCCTTTTTCAAGGTAAGCATCTCCTCCGTTATACCAACGACGGTGGAAGCCAGCCATTCCCTGCGTCAGCATGGGGAAAAAGAGGAAATTCATGCAAATGAGGGACGGCCAAAAGTGTAAGTGACCGAGGAAATTATCCATATAGCGACCGGTCATCTTCGGATACCAATGGTAGACCCCGGCGAAGAGGCCGAAGAGAATCCCCGGAGCTACGACATAGTGGAAATGCCCAATCACGTAGTAGGTATCGTGAAGGTGAAGGTCTGCTAGGTTGAATGCCAAAGGCAAGCCAGTCAGTCCCCCGATCCCAAACATCGGAAGGAAGGCCGCAGCCCAAATCATCGGCATCGTGAATCGAATCGATCCTCCCCAGAGTGAGATGAGCATTGAGGTCAGGAGAATGACGGAAGGCACCGAGATGAGAACGGTCGTCGTCTGGAAGAAGGTGGAAATCACCGGCCCCATTCCCGTAAGATACATATGGTGTGCCCAAACGATGAAGGACAGGAATCCAAGAATGATGACGGCCCACACCATGGGCTTATATCCCCAAAGCGGTTTCCGCGTATGACAAGGAATGATTTCCGCAACACATGCGATGGCCGGGAGGAGGAGGACGTATACCTCGGGGTGACCTAAGAACCAGAAGAGGTGCTGGAAGAGTAAAGGGCTACCCGATCCAGAAATATCGAGCACTCCATCGGCCTTTGAATAAAGGCCGGTAGGCATGAAGAAGGAAGAACCAGCCATCCGGTCCATCAACTGCATGATTCCTGCAGCTTCAAGTGGCGGGAAGGCGAGAAGGAGAAGGAAACCTGTCACTAACATGGCCCACACGAAAAATGGGAGACGCATCCAAGTCAGCCCCTTGGCCCGAAGGTTAATGATGGTGGTAATAAAGTTCACCGAACCTAGAAGCGAGGAGGTGATCAGGCAGACCAAGCCAATAAGCCATTGGGTTTGCCCTGTCATGAGTTGGTTCACAAATTGTCGATCCGCATACCCGGCTAGAGGAGAATAGTTTGTCCAACCAGATTTAGCGGCCCCTGACTCAAAGAAGAAACTTCCGCACATGATGAGACCACCCACAAGGTAGATCCAGTAGGAATACATATTGAGCTTTGGAAACGCCATGTCAGGCGCACCGATCTGAAGGGGGGTGACGTAATTACCAAATGCGGCAAAACCAAGAGGAACGACGCCAAGGAACACCATGATTGTTCCGTGCATGGCACCGAACATGTTGTAAGTTTCTCCCGTCACTTTCCCATCTGCGAGCCAACGAGCCTTCCAGTCTTCCGTGAAGATCCAAGAAAGGTATCCCGGAAGGGGCTCATGAGGATATGCGATGCTCCAACGCATCACAATCATGAGGAAAAATCCAAACAGAAGGAAGGCCCCTGCAGTCAGACCATATTGAATCCCGATCGTTTTATGATCGGTGGAGAAAATATACTTCTGCCAGAACGGGAGTTCGTGGTGGTGATCATCGTGGTGATCGTGAGAATCAGCGCTCATCGTGTCGTTGTGATTACGTTAAAAATTTACTTAGTCTCGGACGCAAAAATTTCGAAAGTCTCAGGATCAAGCAGAGTGTCATCAGGGACTAACTTTCCAGGTAACATCTTGTCATGATCTTTCTTGAGTTCGGCCACGTCCTTTTGACCAGGACCACTCTTTTGGGCAATTTTCAAGGCCTCTTCTGCCATTTCTACCGTGACGAGAGAACTTTGATTCCCCCATTCGGTCCGGATAAAGGTCATGAGAGCGGCAAGCTCTTTCTTTCCAAGACCATCTCCCATTGCGGGCATGTTGCCATTGTAAGCAACTCCTGCGACCGAAATTGGACCTTTCACTCCATGAATGATGATCTGGGAAAGTTGCTGAGTATTCCCAGTAACCCACTCAGAACCTGCAAGAGGAGGGATTCCATTTCCACCTTGCCCATTTGACTGGTGACAACCGGCACACTTGGAGTAGAGCTTTGCGCCTTCTTTCCGATATGCCTCCAAAATGGGAATTGGAGCTAAAATAACCTCTCCCCCACCCGGAGGTTCCGCACGTAAGTAGCCACTCTTGGTGAGCTCTTTATATGCTAAAAAATTTCCACCCTTACCCAAGACGGAACCGCCAATGAGAACAAAGACCCCACAAAGAATAATGAGCCAAATCGGAATGGCCTCTAATCCGTTTTCACGAATAATTTTCTCACGAGCGACTGCGTTGCCTTCTTCCTTGAGAGAGGCATGCGCGTCGGCCACGTTGATACTCTCATCGAGATCAGGGCGAGTGTTAGATGAATTTTGATCGGCCATAGCTGCGTTATTCGGCTTTTTCAGTTTTCGGCCCGTAATCAAGAGCCTTGGGAAGTTTCTGATGCAAGGTATCCTTTTTGAGAGAGATCAGATAACTGGCAAGGGCCCGAGCCCGGTCGGTCGGAACGATGGCTTTACCCTCTGGAGCATCCACTTTCAGCGCTCCGGCGCGTGCCATTGATGCGTCTACCGTTTTGAATAGGCTCGGTTTCGATGGACACACCGACTTCTTATAGAGATTTTGATCCTCTGCTCCTCGATAGCCCTTCTTCGCTCTCGGATTGTAAAGATGGTTCAACACCCACTCTTCAGGAGTGATTCCGCCCAGCGTTAATGCATTCGTGACGCGGCGGCCAAAATTACTCAAATCCGGCCCCACCCGGGAGATTCCAATATGAGCGACTGCTTCATCCTGATAATCAAAGGCATTTGTTTCACGACGGGTATCATGATGATCTAGGGTCTTGGCAAGGCCACCCCAGTCCTTTCGCCAGATATCACTCCCAGCATAGGTTGGGCGAATCAGCTGGCTATGGCAGTAGTAACAACCTTCCTGACCATAAATTTCTGAACCCTCCTTAATCCGGCCATCACGTTTGGGAAGATACGGTCCTTCCCCACCATCTTCTTCGATCCCAGCATAGTTGACAGTCTCAAGGGTCCGCATAAACGAATATGGAAGGACGATCGTAATGACCCATGGAAGGCCAAAAGTAAGAGTCAGTCCGATGATGAATGCTTTAAAAGACATGAAATAATAGCTCGTGAGAAGTTAGTGCGCGGAAGTTTCCGCAGGCCCATTGGCTGTTCCATAATTATCCACTTCCCCCTCCGGTCCATGCGGGCTCTCCGCATGGGATGCCTTGAGCAAAGTCGGATGTGAAGAACGGCGGCCGAGACGTGCCCACATCAGAAGAAGATGGAGGCAGAAAAAGAGATTCGAGATCAGGATGAAAAACCAAGCGAGAGTCACTCCCCAGCCGTAGCTACCAGCCCGGCTAGCCGCTTCGAGAAACGATTGGTTCCATGCTTCAATCCCTTCACCTTGGAAATAACCACCGACGATTGCGCAACAGACGATGGCCGAGATGCCATAGAGAGAGAGGAAGAAGTGCCAAGAAATGAAGCGACGGGAAAGCCACTCGCGACGCGTAATGCGAGGAACGATGAAGTAAATCGCTCCGAAAGCGCAAAAAGAAAACACGCCGTAAAGGGTGAGAATATCTAGGCCATATCCAGTATAGCTAAACTGAGTGATCTTAAGAGAACTGGCTGTGTGAAGCACTGCAGAAAGGACCCCGAAAAGGATGAAGGAAATCACCCCAGCGATGGTGAAACGGAGTGAAGGGCTCTGAGCCACCGCTTCTCCATTCCCGCGAATGGTATTGATGATATTTGCTCCGACTAAGACGGCAGGAAGAGCGATCAAAATCATGGCTGCCGCTCCCACATAGGGAAGAAATTGAGGAATCGGAGCGCCGGCCAGTTTCTGCATGCCAGCCCAAGGTCCGATGACCGCCAAGGCCCAGAAACCAAAAATCGCGAGGCTATAGCTGTAAACCGGACGGCCCGAAACCTTGGGTGCGAGATAGTAAGCACTGGCAAGCGCCGTCGGGAGGAAGAACAGGAGGAAAAGAGCGCTCTTAAACCAAGCGGCAATGGCAGTCGCCATCAGGGGGTGGCCCTCAAAATGGTATACAAACAGCACGGAGGTGATGGCAATCCAAGGAAACCATAAGATTGCCGCAAGAAGATACCACTGACTGATATACACATGACCAGCGTCCCGGATTTGGAATTGCACCAAGGACCAGATCAGAATCATGATATAGCTCGGAATTAACAAGAGCCACACAAAGGCGGGGAATTCCATCCACGGGACCCCGGAACCTTTACCCGCAAGAATCAATCCCACCCCGATCATCACTCCAAGATTCCAAAGATGGCCTCCTAGGAGGATCACCCCTGAAGAGCGGCATTCCTTACGAGAAAGACGAGCCATCAACCAAATGATTACCCCAAAGGCGGCCTGAGCCCCCCATCCATAGATCAGCGCATTCATGTGCGCTGCATCCACTTTACCCGCTTCAAAACAACCGCATCCACTGAGGAATTCCGGCATGTGTTTTTTTGCGGATGCGATCAGCCCCAGCAACACCCCAATTGCAAGCCAAACGGCTCCGCTGGTGAAGAAAAACATCACCGGATGACGCAGCGAACGGTCAATCGACGAACGCAGTTCGATGTCGATTTGGTCAGGACTCTGGGTGGTATCAGCCATTGGAAATTTTTGGAAAGTTGAGTGATCCTTATTTTTATTTGGCCGCCCCTGGGACCGCCATTGCTCCTGCGGAAGGAGCTTTATTGAGGGTTTTCGCAAAGCTGCTCACAGCTTCGTCATCGATTTTTTTTGCTTCAAGCGCCGCTTTCTGCGCTCTGTCAATCGTATCGCGAATTTGGAGACGTTCCTCTCCCTTAATCATATACGCTGTTTCTTGCCGAGCATGGGTCAAGGGACGAAGAATGATGCAGGCTATGCCAAAAAGCCCGATCATCAAGAGAGCGATCCAAAAGGCGGAGAATCTCTTCAGGGGATTGTCGCGAGTATGATCCATGGTTCGTATTAGTTCGAAAGGTTAGCCGACTCAAGAATGCGGGGATCGCGATTCGGATAGAGACGGACGGAAGTGAGATTGCGAAGGTAGAAGAAGAGGAAACCGGAAATCACGATGACCAGTGCAACGAGATCGCCAAAGACTTGAAAACTAGAACCGAAGAGTTCCAACTTTTCTTGATGAGTAACAAGCCCGACGGAAGGCCCCCGCTCGGGAATGATCATGTGATACACATCCAGCATATGCACCACGAGGATGTAGATGCAGATCACCACCATGAAGAGTGGCTTCTTTTTGAGATCAGAACGAAGAAGAGCCAAGAAGGGTAAAGCAAAGTGCAAAATAACTAGGCCAATACTCAAGACATTCCAATTTCCGGTGTTACGGAGAATGAAGTAGCGGGTCTCTTCCGGAATGTTGGCATACCAATAGAGGAAGAATTGCGAGAAGGTGACATAGGCCCAAAAAATGGTAAACGCGAAGCAGAGTTTCCCCATGATGTGGTAGTGCTCTTTCGTGACCACTTTCTCGAGGTAACCCAATTTCTGAAGCGCGAGTGCGGTCAGGATGAGCGTGGCCATGCCACTGAGAGCTGATCCTGCAAAGACGTAAACTCCGAACATGGTGGAGAACCATGAGAAATCGAGAGCCATGACCCAATCGAGAGCGAGGAAGGTCAGAGACACGCCAAAAATAATCATGGACCAAGACGCGTGCTTCCGAGCTGCGAAGAGATTTTTTGTCCCCGGATTGGGATCTGTATCTTGTCTGATGGAGAATTGACGCGCAAGCCAGATGAAGAAACCGAGGCCGATGAAGAAGGCGAAGAAACGCACATGCCAGAAGACGGGATTTAGGTAGAACGTTTTCTTAGCGAGAAGATGATTGTGCGGATCAGAGCTGTGCAAAAGTGCTTCGCTCGCTGTGTAATCAGGATGCGCCGCTGTTTCAGTAGCATATGCTGGCATCCACTCCCAAAGATACTTCTGAACGCTAGGGAAGAGAAAAGGGATGCAGAAGACGATCATAAAGGGGAAGACAAAGCCCAGATTCTCCATGAGACGGCGGACTGAAGTTCCCCAACCTGAGTTGGAAAGATTATGCAGGAAGGTCCAGAAACATCCCCCAAAGCAGATCGTTAAGACAAAGAACACCGCGAAGAGCCAAGAGAAAGCATAAGCCCCTTGGAAGGTCCCTCCCGTGAATGCTAACAAGAGAATACTGACCAGGGTTCCTACGCCACCGATCAAGCCACAGATGTTCTGTAGCTTAGCTACCTTGCTCTTATCAAGGTGCTCGCCGTCAGCAGGAATGTCTTTGGATGTTATGAAGTGAGCCATGTTTCGATCACTCTAAATTATTTGGCCGCTTGAAGAACGCGGAGGTAAGCGGTGATCGCCCAACGATCACGCAACGGAAGATTGTGTTTGTAGCCACCCATGAGACCTTTCCCATTTGAGATGACATGGAAAATATAGCCATCGGGATGAGAGGATTGGGGGAAGCTATTGAGATTCGCAACGGTCACGGGAGTTTCTGCTTTTCCAAGATAGTGGGCTACCACTCCTTTCCCGGCACCATCATCGCCGTGACAAATCGCACAGTGGACTCCATACATCTCTTTCCCGCGATTGATCAAGCCCCTGGCCTTTCCCTCATCAGAAGTTTCAAGCAGCTCGGGCATCCCGTTTCCATATTTCCCCTCAATGACTCCGGTGGCGTAATAGTCACTCCGTCCGGCGGAGAACTCAATTGGCAAGACGCCACGCTCCGTTCCGCGAGGAACAGTTCCGAGAACGGGCTTACGAGCACCCATCCCATTTTCAAAGAAGCCGCTCGCGCGTTGTCCTTTGAGCTTATCCTGATGGTCCATGTCTGGAAGAAGTTCCAGCGGGGGTTGGGAAAACTTATCTCCCCGGAAGCCGAAGATTCCGATGACAAGAAGCACGATGACGATGTAGGCAAGGAAGAAATATTTCATGGCTTTTACTCAGAATCGTCCTCCACAAGTTCGATGTTAGCGCCGCCGATCTCCTCGAGGAGAGCCTTTGTTTCGTCAGCAGAAAATTGAGAATCACGAGCTTCAATCGCGATGAAGAATTTATCATCCGTCACCCCGGCGAATTGTTCCGAAGCGAAGATCGGATGGTTCCAGCGAGGGAGCCCCATCAATCCCAGTAATCCGAAGAGGGTGGTAAAGCCTGAGAAGAGAATAGTGAGCTCAAACATCACGGGAAAGAAGGCCGCGATGGTAAAAATATTCGAAGGCTTGCCCTGCACCACCGTCGGGTAGAGGCCGACCTGCGTGCTGTATGCCAGTGCCACCGCCGTGCAAAATCCCGTGAGACCACCGATGAACACAAAATATGGGAGAATAGAACGCTTCATCCCCATCGCATCATCCAATCCATGAATCGGATAAGGGGAGAAACAATCCCACTTCTTAAATCCAGCATCACGCACCTTCTCGGCGGCTTTATAGAGCTGGGAAGCATTTTTAAACTCGGCGAGATAGCCGTAAACTCTGCGGACTTTCGTGCTCATGGCAATTACGCTTTCGCGTTCCCTTCTACGTTGGAGTCTCCATCAAGCTCGGCGAGGTCACGCGCAGCTCTTTCCGGGTTCTCATGAAGTTCGTATTGATACGCTTCGATCTTCTCGACGCCATCATCAGGGTGGCTCTCGATGTCTTCATCGTGAGGATCACTTTCTTTCAGGGTCCACTTGACCTCCGCAATATTAATGCAGGGAAGGAAGCGGAGGAAGAGAAGGAAGAGGGCAATGAACATGCCGATGGTTCCAACAAAAGTCATGACGTCCACGGCACTCGGGCTGTAGGTCTTCCAGTCACCAGGAATCCACATCCGGGAAAGGGTCGTGACAATGATGACGAAACGTTCAAACCACATCCCAATGTTCACACACATCGCGACCGCCATGACGACCCAGAGGTTTTCGCGCATGCTCTTAAACCAGAAAATCTGAGGAGAAATGACGTTGAGAGACATCATCGCGGCGTAAGCCCACCAGAACGGACCGGAACCACGATAGAGGAAGGCAGCGCCTTCATACTTCGCTCCCGAATAGAATGCGATGAAGAGCTCCATCAGGTAGGCATATCCCACGATCGTTCCAGTGAGGAGAATGATCTTCGCCATGTTATCGATGTGTTTCATCGTAATCATGTCGTGCAAGCCGTAGAGCGCTCGAGCGGGAATCATCACCGTCAGAACCATGGCGAAACCACCAAAGACCGCCCCAGCCACGAAGTATGGCGGGAAGATCGTGGTGTGCCAGCCGGGAACCACGGAAGTCGCAAAGTCAAAGGAAACCACCGAGTGAACTGAAAGAACAAGGGGGGTGGAAAGAGCGGCCAGAAGGAGGTAAGCCATCTCATAGTGGCTCCACTGACGGTTGCCCCCACGCCACCCTAGGGCGAAAATCCCATAGAGAGCTTTTTTAATCCCTCCCTTACAGCGATCACGGATCGTCGCGAGATCAGGAACCATTCCCAGGTACCAGAAGATCACGGAAACGGTGAAATAAGTTGAGACCGCGAAAACATCCCAGAGAAGAGGAGACTTAAAGTTCTGCCAAATGGCATTTGAATTGGGAATCGGAGCGAGGAACCAAGCCATCCAAACCCGGCCCACGTGGAAGGCTGGAAAAATCCCCGCACACATCACCGCGAAAATCGTCATCGCTTCCGCAGCACGGTTAATGGAAGTCCGCCAATTTTGTCGCGTCAGGAAGAGAATCGCAGAAATCAATGTTCCGGCATGGCCGATTCCAATCCAGAAAACGAAGTTCACGATCGGCCATCCCCACATCACCCGGTTGGTATTTCCCCATACCCCGACGCCAGTGGCAACGAGGTAAGTGAGTCCGCCCACGACTCCAATGAGAGCGATGAGAGCGCTTGGGATGAAGAGAGCCCACCATAATAAAGGCTGAGGTTTTTCAATCACCCCGCAAATACGCTCGGTGATCCAGTTGTAAGAGCGTCCGTTGAGGATCAACGTTTCGCGCTCTAGGACTGGAATTTTGACCCGTGCGTCGGTGTTTTCAGACTGTTTTGCCGTTTCGGACATGAGTGCGGTCGCCGTAAAGTTTAGTGAATGTTAATCGAGGCTTGGCCGAGGAATTTCGCATCGGGCATCTCCGGATTTGGGTTTTTAACCCGAGCGAGATAGCTCGTGCGCGGACGAGTATTGATGTAGTTCAGCAAGTCGTAGTTCCGACCGCTTCCCCGCACTGGCACATATTGGTCTCCCTGAATGATTTTGATCGAATCCATCTCATTGCCCTTAGCGCGGACGATTTGGGAGTCATTGTCGAGGAGGTTACCAAAGGAGATGGCGCTTGTGGGGCAGGCATCCTGACAAGCGGTATTCACGCTTCCAGTCGGAATTCGAAGATCTTTCGTACGATCCACCTTGACCTGAGTAGAGGCCACACCAGCTTCGAGCGTTTTTTGCTTCTGCTGCTGCTTCTGCTTGATCTTGGCAGATTCCAGACGCTGCACGCAGTAGGTACACTTTTCCATCACTCCACGCATACGGACGGTGACGTTTGGATTGCGCTGTAAATGTGGAGCGGTGCCTACTTGCTTCTCACCAAGAGGGCCTTTGTAGAGGTTTCCTTTGACCAGCGGGTTGCGCTTATTGTAGTCGAAGAAGTTGAAGCGACGGGCTTTGTATGGACAGTTGTTCGCACAGTAACGAGTTCCGATACAGCGGTTATAAGCCATTGAGTTGAGACCTTCCTCGGTATGCACGGTGGCATTGACCGGACACACCGTTTCGCAAGGAGCCATTTCACACTGCACACAACCGACAGGCTGAGGAACCATTTCTGGATTCTGCTGGACCCAATCTGGGGTGCTGATTTTTTGACCCTCTTTCTTCTTTTTGTGGCCGCCTTCGTATTCGTATTCCATGGACGCGAAATAGCGGTCCATGCGAATCCAGTGCATTTCTCGGCCCATCGCCACTTGGTCTTTTCCGACAACTGGGATGTTATTCTCGGCCTGACACGCCACCAGACAGGCATTACAGCCAGTGCAGGTATTCAGGTCGATGGCCATGCCCCACTGGTGAATTTCATCAGCAAGGTTGGTCTTTTTCGCAAGTTCAGTCTTTGACCAGTATCCTCCTTTAGAATCGTAGAAAGATAGATTCGGAGGCACATGGGAATCGATCCCCTGTTTCTTCACCTTCTTGATCTGGTCTTCAAAGCTGCCCTTCCCAGCGACGTCATCAGTCGAAATTTCCCGCGCAAGAGCACGCCCATACATGGAATTATGCTCCTGAGTGAGGGCGATCTTGTAGTAATCCCCCGTGAGAGTCACTTTGGCCCCATAGGCCATGTAAGGATTCATGGCAGATCGGAGGGGATAAACATTAAAGCCAGTATTCAGTCCAACATCACCGACCACCGGCTTGGATTGATCTAGCTTGGTCGCGCTTGCACGGTCATCATCAGCGGCTTGGCCGTATCCGAGAGGAAGGGTGATGGCATGATCCGCATGGCCAAAGGCCACAACTGCGGGAAGAGTCACTTCGCGTTTTCCAATGGTTACGGTAATCAGTGGAGCTTTGGCATTCTCACCTTCCCCTACTTTCCCATCCACTCCGGTGTGTGCTTCATTAGCACGCTTGAATGGTTTGGAGAAGAAGAACGATTCCTTCGGCTCGACCTCGATGAGGCGATCGTAAATTCCGAGATCTTTCGCGGTTTGCGGAGAAACCTGCGCGGCGTTATCCCAAGTCAATTTCGTGACTGGATCGGGAGATTCCTGTAGCCAGGCATTGTCGATATATCGTCCATCCCAGACCGAGGCATCGGTGCCGAAGACGACTTCGAGGTTTTCACTTGTTGGAGCACTCGGAACAGTGACGGTAATCGCTCCCGCAGAAGCAGAACCAGAGGCGTATTCAGTCCCAGCAGCAAACCCATCACGCAGCGCATCTTGCCATGCCGCATCATCGGACTTACCGGTGAGAGCAGCAAAGGTCTTTTTCACCTCTCCCATCGCAGGAGAGAACTCCCCTTCTCCGAATTTGCCTCCATTGAGAACATGTAAGAGATCGAGCTCAGAGACGCCCCCGTAAAGCGGAACAATCATTGGTTGAAGCAATGACAGGGTGCCGCCTTCAGAGCGGGCATCGGACCAACTTTCCAGGTAATGCGCGGCAGGAATGTGCCACGTGCTATACCAAGCGGTGAGATTGGTCCGAAGTCCCCAGTGAATGGTGGTCTTCGCTTTGTTGAAAATTTCTTCGCAGAACTTGTCTGCATCGTAGCCCGGGTCAGCAGGCGTTAACAGGATGAGCGTTTCAAACTCCGCAGTTTTAAGATCTGCGAGAGAACCGTATTGCGCGAGATCGGTCTTGGCGATTTTCACCGTTGAGCCGACTGCGCCGAGCTTCTCATTGATCGCGAGCGCAAGCTTCTGGACCGTTTCGTTCTGACGAGTGCCAGCAACGACGAGTGCTTTCGGGCCAGATTTTTCCAAATCGGCAACACATTCACTCACCCACGCATCAAATTCAGATCCATCTCCCCCGGGGAAAAGGGATTTCTTCTCTTGCTCCCCGACCTCATCCATGGTCACTGGAACGCCGAGCTTCTTGGCAATTGCACCCGCTACTAGAGCCACCCTACTCGGAGCGACTCGGAGACGGTGATCAGCCATTCCGCCTGTGATGCTGAACTGAGTCTCCACTTGATAGAGACGGTTCATCTCGTCCTTCGCGATTTCTTTCTTATAGTCAGAAGCTCCACCCATGCGCCGCTTCGAGAACTCACGGCTATTCCCAAGGGGATCGGTTCCGAGAAAGTCACAATCCAAGGAGAGGACCTTATCGGCCTTTGAAAAATCATGCACCAGATGAGTGCCTTTACCGAGACCTTCTCCGGTCAGCGGCTCGTAAGAAATTATCTGAGCCCCTTTCGCTGCCAACTCCTTCGCTAAGCGATTCCGTGTCGGCGAATCGTCTGAGCCAAAGACAATGGCAGTTTTACTCAGATCAACCGCCTTGAGACCCTCGACTAAGGCCGAGAGACTGCTCTCATTTCCTTCACGAAGAATCTTCTGTGATCGCGATGGTGAATAGAGATCCAATATTGAGGCCTGAGTGATCGCATCCGTCCCACGAGAATCAGGATGATCGGGATTTGGCTCCACCTTAGTCGGTCGGCCTTCAAAAGTGGTCACCACGAGAGGCACTGCTCCCGCTGCCGTGGGGCGTGAAGTCGCATAGAAGAGTGGCTTCCCGGGAATGATCCACTCCGGAGCCTTCTTATACGGAACAATATAGCTCTCTGGTCGGCGACACGCCGCAAGTCCGATGCCAGCAAGAGCGGTTGAGGCTCCCATGAGCTTGGTAAAGCTGCGCCGAGAGATTTCCTGCTCCTTCTCGGTCAGCGTGTCCCCATTCGGGAATTCGCGATCGAGCACATTGCGGAAGCTCTTTGAGCCTTCCTTTTCCCCGACACTACGCCAAGCGTTGACGATATCGCCGTCCTTGGGGGCTTCCGGGTGGTTGATCATGCGTTTGCTCATCTGGAAATGAAATTATCGGTGACACGTGGCGCAGGATTCCTTCGGCTGGATTCCCCAGTGAGCCACGAGGAATTTGCCAAACTCTTCTGGATCCGTAATGCGTTTGTCGTCCAGTCCAATGACCTCGTTCTTCTGAAGATATTCCTCAGCATCGTAGTCGAAATTATACACTTCCTCGAGCGGACGCACGTGCTTCTCGGGCTCGCGATGACAATCGAGACACCATCCCATCGAATGGGACTCGGCGTGATGGACTTTTTCCATCTTATGGACATCTCCATGACAACTCTGGCAAGAAATCCCACGATTCAAGTGCGCGGAGTGATTGAAATAAACGTAATCAGGAGCCTTGTGCACGCGAACCCACTTGATCGGCTTTCCTTCGACAGGATTCCCATTCGCATCCATGATTTCGCGATGATTCACATCAACGCCCATCGCATCACGCAGGCCAGCAAGCTTGGGAGAGCCTTTCTGGATATGCTCGTGACAGTTCCAACATGTATTGGCCGTCGGCACATTCGCATGACCCGAGTGCTCCACAAATGAATGGCAATACCGGCAATCCATCCCGAGCTGATTCACATGAAGATTGTGATCATAATGTACTGGCTGCTGAGGCTGGTAGCCGACTCGCTGCGCCTCTGGCGTCGCATAGTAGGTGATCCCAGCCACTGCTCCAGCGCCGACCGCTCCAAGGCCGATTGCCACCTGGAGAGGAATAAAATTGATCCAACGAGGAAAGAAGTTAGCCATGCCGCGACGCGCTTTTAGGAGTTTGTGAAATTTTTCACAAGCTGATTTTGTGAAAAATTTCACAAACTCCGCCTCTCCTTGTCGCTTAAGGAAAATCGGCCCTTTTTCCCCAAAAAAAGAAAGAATGATTTCAAGCGAAGAGCAGTTGTGAGCATCCTCAACCCATGAGAGCAATCATTCTATTTATTTGTCTCACCCTCTTATCTCCTGCGCAGGACGTCGCGAAGGAAGAACTCATTGGCCTGCTCTTTGAAACGCGTGAACCAGCAGCCTTCGAAGCCATTTATAAAAAAGCGCAGGAAAATGGCATCTCCCAGCAAGCACTTCTGGAGGCCCGCTTCCTTTACCTCGTCGATACCGGAAACGACTCCGACCTCGCGAAGTATTCTCAGAAACTCCAATTACACCTGCCCGAGGTCAAGATCGAGGAGTCCGTCATCTTTTCCGTCCCGGAAGACTATCAGGCCATTGTCGAATATACCCTCGCCCTCGCCGCACTGGAAAAGGGATCTCTCAGCGGATTTAAAAAGCACATTCAAGAAGCCTTTTGGCTCAGCCCCTCTCAAGCCGCCGTCTTTGGCCGCCATGTTGATAAAATTCGCTTAAAAAATGCCATGGCTCAATTGAAATTAAACCTCACTCAGAAGCTCACTCCGCAAGGCAAAGACAAAGGCGAAGCAAAAACCCTCCAGCATCACCTCGGAAAAGCTCCCGCTCTCTTACTTCACTTCTGGTCTCCCTGGGCCCGTGAATCACTTGACAGTATGCCCGACTTTTTCGCCACCGCCTCGGAGCTCAAAAAACACCAGCTCCCCGTCATCTCCATCCTCCTCGCCGGAAATGATGAATCTCGTAAAGCGGGCGACGACTACCTCAAAGAACAGGGCGAAAAAGCCCCAGGGCTATGGCTCCGAGACAATTCAAAAGGATCTCTCGCCAGCACCTTCCGCGTGCAAGCATTCCCCACCATCATCTTAGTCGCCAAAGACGGCTCCATCCTCTTTAACGGACACCCCATTCAACCAGAATTCTGGGCCGCACTCAAAAAACTCGCCCCAGACATCCAACGTCCCGATCTCCCCGAAAAGTAACCACGCCGCTCCACTCCTCCCCATACGAGCGAGTAAACATCTCAAAAATTCTTCCATGCGAGCTCCTCACCCCCTAAACACCGCTCATGCCTCACACCATTACCGTTTTACCAGGCGACGGCATCGGCCCGGAAGTCATGGACGTCGCACTCGAAGTTCTGGACGCTGTTTCTGCCAAATTTAATTTTGAAATTTCGCGCTCGACCCATCTCGTCGGAGGAGCTGCCATTGACGCAACCGGAGGCCCCCTTCCCCAAGACACCATCGATGCCTGTGAAAAGGCAGATGCCATACTATTCGGCTCCGTCGGAGGTCCCAAGTGGGAAAACCTCCCCCCAGACATTCAGCCTGAGCGCGGAGCCCTCCTCCCACTTCGCAAGCACTTTGGCCTCTTCGCCAACCTCCGCCCCGGCTCCTGCCACCCCTCTCTCACTCACGCCTCCCCCGTTAAAAACGAACTCATCCCCGAGGGCTTCGATGTCCTCTGCGTGCGTGAACTCACCGGCGGCATCTATTTCGGCCAGCCGAAATCCATCACCAATCTGCCAGACGGAGACATCGAGGCCATCGACACCATGGTTTATCGCCGGAGCGAGATCGAGCGCATCGCACGCGTCGCCTTTACCGCCGCCATGGGTCGCGATAAACGCCTTCTCTCCGTCGATAAGGCCAATGTCCTTCAAAACTCCGTTCTCTGGCGTGAGACCGTGATCGAAGTCGCCAAAGACTTCCCCGAAGTCGAGCTAGAACACATGTATGTCGATAATGCGGCCATGCAGCTCGTCAAGCGCCCCGCCTCCTTCGATGTCCTCGTTACCGGGAATCTCTTCGGCGATATCCTCTCGGATGAAATGGCCATGATCTCTGGATCTCTCGGCATGCTCCCATCCGCCAGCCTTGGTAAAATAAAGGATAACGGCCTCTACTTCGGCATGTATGAACCCTCCGGCGGCTCCGCCCCCGACATCGCAGGACAGGGCATCGCCAACCCCATCGCGCAAATCCTCTCCGTCTCCATGATGCTCCGCTACTCTCTCGGAGAGACCGCCGCCGCAGACGCCATTGACGCCGCAGCCCAAGCCGCAATCGATACCGGACTCCGCACCGGCGATCTCTTCACCGGTGCCGAAGGCGAGACCCAAGTCAACACCGCAGAAATGGGAGCCGCCATTCTCGAAAAACTCGCATAAAACGAGCTCATCCTCCGCTTTTCCTTCTATAAAAGTGATCAAAGACGGTACTCCATGAGTATCGTTTTTTTCGTGAGATCATCCTTGATCCTTCAACTCATCTGGAATTGATTCACAGAGATGAGAATTTTAAATTTCATCCTAGCCGCAATCTTCATCCTCTTCGCCTGGTTGCAGCGCAATGACATCGACCCC
>CALGLJ010000133.1 GCA_937930235.1 uncultured Verrucomicrobiales bacterium
CGTAAGACCGCAGGTCGCTAGATTTTTTTAAAAGAACCAAGAGCCCTCTGCGGAGGGCTTTTTTGTGCTTATTTTCCCTCGACGCATTAAGGGATAAGGCGCATTTTTGAATGAGAAATGACATCACCTATGAAAAAGTATTCTCTCTTCCCGGCCTTGCTTCTTGCAATGGCCCATTCTGTCATCGCGAATCCATGGACCGGCAATATGAAGGATGCGCTGAATCGAGCAGTCACGGATAAGAAAGACGTGTTGATTTATTTTTCAGGATCATCGTGGGACCGGAGAACTCAAGCCCTTGAGAAAGATATTCTCTCTACGGACGATTTTAAAAGTACCGCTCCTAAAAAATTCGTTCTGTTAAATTATGATCTTCCGCAAAATGCCCGACAAGATCCGGCCTCCCAGCCTAAGATGAAATTGGCGGAACAGTATGGAGTGAATGGGATTCCTAGTATCATTTTGGCAGACCACAAAGGGCGTGCTTACGCGGCCGTAGGCCAACAAAAGACGACCGAAGAGATGATGAAGGTACTCAATACCTTACAGAGTCAAGGTGCGGAATTCCGTAAGAGGCTGGTCGATGCGGAAGGAAAGAAAGGACTCGAAAAAGCAGAAGCTCTTGTGACCGCATTACAGCTCGTTCCCAAGTGGACGTGGAATAAGCACTATCAGGCAGAATTGGACGCGATCAAAGCGGCAGATCAGGAAGGAAAGACCGGATTCATTGCTAAAATCGAGCGCGAAGAAAAATTGAAACAAGAACAGGTCGCGTATCAGAAACTTTTTCGTGCGAAGAAATTCGAGGAAGTGGTCAAGACATCGGCCAAAGCGATCAGTCAGGCAAAAGGAGAAGAAGCTCAGCGCCTTTACATGTATCAGATTCAAGCGCTAGCCGCTCAGAAAAAATACGCAGAGGCGAAGGCGGCCATTGAAACCATGTCAAAAATCGATCCTAAGTCGCAGCATGGAAGTTCTCAGGAACGCTACCTGGGCATTGTGGATCAGATGAAAGCTCGTGACGAACGCCAGGCGCAAGCGATTGCTGATGCAAAAAAGAAACAGGAGAAAAAGCCAAGTGCTCCCATTGTTTCCAAACCAGTGGCGGTGGTTTCGGATATCAAAGTTCTTCATGAGGAAGTGAAGCAACTGGAAAAACAACTCGCTGCTGCCACCGCCGCATCCAAGAAGGCTGCCGATGAACAAGCTCGCTTAGAGAAGAAGTTGGTTGCGATGAAAGATGTCGTCAAAACACATCAGAATATGGAAGAGCGGAAGAAGAAAGTCGTGGAGCTTGAAAAGCAGGCGAAGGAACTCGAAAAGCAAGCGCGAGATCTCAAAAAGAAAGCGACCGAGATCAAGTCTGGTAAAAAGTAAGCAGACTGTTTGATTGAGATTTTTTCCAAAGGCCATGGAGCAATCCATGGCCTTTTTATGTGTTTTCATTCATGGACTTAATGCGGCGGGGAGAAAGTCAATTTCCCCTCGCTTGCTCGGCAGGCATTTGCCAGATAGACTCTTTCTTGTGACGGAGCTTTTATCGCCTGCTGGAAACTGGGATTGTGCCCGCGCTGCGGTGGCCAATGGAGCAGATGCGATTTTCTTTGGATTGCCGCGCTTCAATGCGCGGATGCGAGCTGATAATTTCACCAACGAGGATCTTCCTGAGTTGATGGACTTTCTGCACCGTCACGGAGTCAAGGGCTTTGTCGCCTTCAATACCCTCGTGTTTTCTGAGGAGTTAAATGGGGCGGTTGATCAAATTGAAATGATGGCTCGCGCTGGGGTGGATGCGGTCATTGTCCAAGATCTTGGAGCAGCTAAGTTGGTGCAGGAAATTGCGCCAGAGATGGAGCTGCACGCTTCCACTCAAATGACGATCACGTCACCGGAAGGACTCGCTTTTGTCGATTCGTTTCTTCAGCTTGATCGCGCGGTCTTGGCGCGTGAAATGTCGCTGGAGGAAATCTCCCGCACTGGCAAAAAGAGTGCAGTGCCTCTGGAGGTGTTTGTTCATGGTGCTCTCTGTGTGGCGTATTCTGGCCAGTGTTTGACTTCCGAAAGCCTGGGCCAACGTTCGGCCAATCGTGGCGAATGTGCTCAGGCGTGCCGTATGCCCTATGAGCTCGTAGTGGATGGTCAGACTAAGCCCATGGAGGAAGTGCGTTATCTTTTAAGTCCACAAGATCTTGCGGCGGTTGATCTCATCCCGGAGCTGGTCAAGGCGGGGGTGGTGAGCTTTAAGATCGAGGGCAGGCTCAAGAGTCCAGAATACGTCGCGGCGATCACTCGGGTGTATCGTAAGGCGCTGGATGAGGTGGAGGTGACGGAACGTGATCGCTACACCTTAGAAATGATGTTTTCTCGTGGCCTATCGACAGGCTGGTTAGAGGGGACGAATCACCCACGACTGACCCACGGAAAGTGGGGTAAGAAGCGGGGCGTTTATGTTGGAGAGATTACGGAGGTGGGAGAACATTGGTTGAAGCTTGCCTCGACCTCGGTGGGGCTTGCCAAGGGTGAAGGCTTTGTCATTGATTCTGGTGAGGATCGTAATGATGAACAAGGGGGGACGCTATGGAGTGTCGATGAGTTACGCTTACAGTTTGATCGCCGTTCTCGCATCGATTGGGGCCGTGTTCAGGTTGGGGATCGGCTTTTTAAAACAAGTGACCCAGCGCTTGAAAAAGAGGTTAAGAAATCTTGGAAAAGTGGTCGCTTAGCGGAGAAAGGGGAGGAGCTCACCATCAGGATTTCTGGAGCCGTTGATCAAGCGCTTCAGGCAGAGTGTCGTGGGAAGTTGGTTGTGAGTGAAGTTCCGCTTGTTTTGGCGGAAAAGCGCCCTTTGACCATAGAGGTTCTTGAGGCTCAGTTTAGTCGCCTGGGAGGAACGGGTTTCCAGCTTGGGGAAATCGTCAATGAACTTGAAGGAGAGGTTATGATCCCTTTGGGTGAACTCAATCGATTGCGCCGGCGGTTGGTGACGCAACTGAAAGAGAAACCTCAGGTGAACGATGGCAAAACGATTTTGAACACTCTTATTCCGGCTCGATCCGGAGAGGAAAAGAAAGAAGAACTCCGAGTATTGTGTCGCTCTCTTGACCAAGTGCGAGGCGCTCTTGAATCTGGAATTTCTTTTCTCTATTGTGATTTTGAAGACCTTCGTGAATATCGTAAAGCAGTCTCTTTGGTGAGAGAAGCTGGGGGAGAAGTGTTTCTGGCCACCCCACGTATTCAGAAGCCTAGTGAAATGGGGTTCTTTAAAATGATTGAAAAAGCAGAGCCTGATGGGGTGCTGGTTCGTAATTTAGGAGGGGTATCGTACTTTAAAGAGCGTCAGATGCGGCAAGTTGCTGATTTTTCACTCAATGTGGCCAATCCTGTCACGGCCGCCCTCTTGATGGAGCATGGTGAGTTTGAAAATCTCACCATTTCATATGATCTAAATGAGGGGCAGGTTTCTGATTTGATCCAGAATGCTCCTCCTGCATGGTTTGAGCTGACGATGCATCAACACATGCCGATGTTTCATATGGAGCATTGTGTCTTTTGCACATTTTTGAGTGATGGAGGAACGAGTATCAAAAATTGTGGTAAACCGTGCGACGAGCATCATGTCCAGTTACGGGATCGCGTCGGGCAGTTGCATATTTTGAAGGCAGACGTCGGCTGTCGGAATACCTTGTTTAATGGTCGTGCGCAGACGGGAGTGAGGAGTGTGAAAGGGTTTCAAAAACTGGGACTCTTCCGCTTTCGGATTGAATTATTGGAGGAAGACCTTCTGGAAACCAAAGATCTCCTTCACCGTTATCAGGACTTCTTTTCCGGTGATTTGAATGCGGGGCATCTGATCGAAGATCTGGATGCTACGGAGCGCCTTGGCGTGACCGAAGGAACGCTAGCGCAGAAGCGAGCCGAGGCTCACGTGTAGGATGGCTCATTGTTGTGAGAGAACCCACTGGTATTCTGCGCTGATTTGGTCAGTGAGTGGTTTTTGAAGATGCTTAGGGAGAACGCTCCAAGTGTAGGTTTCAATTTCTAGGTGGGAGCAGGTGTGGGGGTGTTCTTTGAGGTAAGCGAGGGCCGCTTCGGCATGGTCGAGGGTCGAGCCAATGGGGTCGAGGGGCTCAGAATAGAGGGGGATATGGAAGTGAACGCGGCCTTCGGTGGCGCTAGGGGGCACGTCTTGGAAATCGGGGAGGTCTTTGTAGCGGGTCAGTGGTTGGGTATTTAAAATGACCTGGTGGAGATAGGTCGGTTCATCGAATGCGCGAATGGCGCTGAGAGCTTCCGGGTTTCGAGGATCAAAGGAGAGGGCATTCGAGAGGTGGATCTTGGATATGCGAAGGCCAGCTTCGGTGAGTGCTTTGAGTGATTGATGGCAGTCATCGAACTCGAGTGCAAAGTGGCAGGTATCATAGTTGATGCCAATCCGGCGTCGGGTCAGGTCTGGATTGGGAACCGAGTTGAGAAAGCGTTCGAAAAATGCGATCGTTTCTTCGGTGTTTTCAAAATGCCCGAGCGGTTCGGGTTCCAGGCCGAGATGGAGATCTTTCTCGTTTTCGAGTGCCAGTTCTTCGATGAGGAGGGCGCAGGCGTAGAGATTCTGAAAGATCAGTTTTTCGTTCGCACCAAACTCTTTGAAGGAGCCGGGGAGAGTGGAGACGGAGCCACCGGCATGGCGGGGGCAGAGCTCATTAATAATGATGAAAAGGTGATTGGTGTAGGCAAGTCTCTCCGGGCTGGTCCAGTCTGGTTGGTAGACTTTTTCCTTGACCCGGGTGTCGTGGAACGCGCCGTAGGGAAATCCATTAATGGTGAAGACGTAGCAGTTCTCGTCTGCGAGCCAGCCCCGGAAGGCGAGAAGGGGGCCGCCATCTTCACCGATGAGTTCGCTTGCAGCTCTTTGCGAGAGGCGGAGGCCGATTGCGTACGGTTCTTCCGAGGAAATGCGATCTCGCACGGCGAGAACGTGAGTCTTGAGAGCGGTCAATGTTTCATCCCAGGTCTCGGCGGGATGGATATTCGTACAGTAAGCAAGGTGATGGTGATCGTTGAGACGCATGCTTGAGTGACAGAAGTGGGGAGTGCTCAGGTGCGAAAATGACCTAGAAAATGAATGTTACTGATGTTGCAAATATAGCACTCGAATCAATTTTTTTAAATCGGATTCACCCAGCCTTGGTGTTTGAAGCTTACGATCTCAAAACGGTCATTGTTCACGGCTTTGACTTTGATGACGACAGGTTCATCTCGTTTTAGAGCCATCACGAAGCGGCCATACTGCAAGACGTCTTTGAGCTGTTTGTCGATTTCTTCGCGCGCTTCATCTGCGAGAGGGACGTAGGCGAAGATGAAGTCGCCCGTTTCAGGTTCGGCGAGGATAAATCCTGAGTGGTCGATATTTCGGAAGCGGCGATCAAAGATCGCCTTCTTTGCAATGACGCATCGAATCTCAGTGGGCTCTGTCGGACGAGCTTTCCTGAGATCTTTGATGCTCATTTCGCTCCAGCTTGTGGTGGCATCCCAGTCGAGAAGGAATTCGTGCCCTTCTTTGACAAAGTAGGCGGAAAATTTCGACTGGTCTTGTCTCCGGCCGTTGATTTTCAGAATGCCGCGATCAGGGTTGTCATTTGCGTTCTGAGAGACGGGGATATTCACCATTTGCCACGTGATGGTATTGATATTATTTGCCAAGAAAGGGGAGGGCCAATATTGGGCTTGAATGGGGTTTTTTTCAGGATTGGTAGAGGGACGAATGTAAGCCCTGATCTCTTCGGGCGTCTCTGCCTGATTGAGTAAATTCAGGATCTGGCGAGCCTTGGTGAGATAGGTCATGGAGTCTGTGTCGAACCAAGCCGAGGGGCCGTCAATGCTGGTCTCCCTTGTGGTGACGGTGACTTCAAGATCATCCTCAACAATGTCAGGCGTCTTTGCTTCATTAAAAAATTTCAGGGCGAAACCCACGACGAGCAAGGGGAGGATGATTCCACAGAGGCTGACCCAGAGCCAAGAGGTGGAACGTTTTTTGGTTCCCCAGACCTCATCGAGTGGTTTGTCCTCTTCTTCATCTTTCTGAAGTCTGCGAACTTGTTCCGCGACACCCACGTGACCAGAGCTGTCATCATCCTGACTCATCTGCATCTTCTCCAGCAAGTCTTTGCCTTGCTTGAGAAGTGATTTTGCCTCGGATTTGTTTGCTTTCTTTTTTCGGCGGCGCACCTGCCTTTTGCGAACCTCCATTCCTTCGGGAGGAGATTCATCCTCGGAACGATGGGGCTGATCTGGATCATTCATAATTTTTGAGTTCTGAGGGTGGCAGTTATAATCATTAACGGAGATGAGGCAAGTCGCATCCTAACGTCCTATAATAGAAGGTTTAAATGGATAATTTTTATAGTATTCTTGGACCCTTTTTCCATACCAAGACGGTTTGTAAATCTCTTTTAATTTCATTTCACGTTTACCCGTGCCGTCATCTTCCCATGCGAGCCTCACTGTGATCCGCATCATTCCACGGATATCGCCATCAGGGAATTTAGAATTGTATGGCCGCTCGCCTGCGTTGAAATCACTCCAGAGGCGATTGAATTCAATTCCCAAATCCTGTTTCGTGCGAAATCTGACGGAATGAGAGCGCCCGTAAACCCCTTCACGCTCGGAGATGCCGGGTCGACTGGGGAGGTGGAAGGCAACTTCTGTGATCAGATCATCGCTGACATCCTTTTTGCGAGCGAGAAGGCGAAAGACGCCTTCGCTGCTGCCTGCATCTAATTTAAAGAGAGCCCATGGTTCTGAGTAATATCGGACTAGGTGCTCCCAATCGATCAGCCAATCATGTCCATCCCATAGTGCTAAGACTTCAACATGGTGCCCATCACGGGTTCGCCAAATCATCTCGATCCCCGGAGAGACTTTCCCTTCGGCAAATTCCACCACCCGGATGTCTTCTATCTGGAGACCGGGAGGGAGGGCAATGGGTGCTTCATACTGATAAAAGCGGCCAAATTCTGAAGCGAGTTCTGAGGAGCGATCAATGAGTTGAATTTTTCCCTCCTCAACGGGGGTGTTCATAAATTTGGCAAAAGCATCAGCTGCAGCACCACGATATCGTTTTAGAAAGAGGCGGTGTTTCTTTTCTCGTTCAGGCTCGCTATTGGTCGTGTCATCGATGGAAACGGGTTGATCATCGTCCATGATGTCCTGTGATTTGAAGAGCCAGATAATGGCTCCGACCACACAGATCCAGCCGATCAGTAAGAGGTAGAGAATTTTGTTTTTTTCCTTTCGGCGTTTCTTACGCCGTCGGACTTGGCGGGTGCCATCGGGAAGGATTTTTTCATTCTTCTTGGCGGAAGTTTCGAGATCTTCATTCTCGGGGGGCTCTTCTATTCTCGCATCTGGGAGTTTAGCTTTGATCGGTTCCGAAAATGATCTTCTGGGAAGTTCGGTCGGGCTGGTAAGAGCAGTGTTACCAATATCGCGCATGACCCCAGAGCTAGTGGATTTTGATCGATCAGGCAGATTTGAATTGTCCGGAAGAGTTTGTTTCACCGAGAGAGAAAAGCCGCATGCTTTACATTTAAGCTCTTCCCGACTGCGTCCCTCGGAACGGATGACTTCCTGACAAGAAGGACAAAGATAAACAGAAGGTTGGCTCATAAATTTGCTTGTGAAGACTCTGCGAAAGTCACGACCCCTCCGTCAATCTTGTGAATTCGAAAAAAGCGCAGAAGACGCTTTTTCCACTAAAAGGGCTGCCAGTCCTTCCGTGGCATGATCAAGTGTCTCGACGGCGTTTTTCAATCCGGTGGCATCTTGTGACTTGATCGCGTCTGTCACGGAATCGCGTGCGGAAGTGATTGCCTGAAGATCTTCTTGCGAGAGTTCATGTTGGAACTGTTCCAATGCGATTTCCACTGCAGGTAGGAGTTCATTGGCCTTGAGTTTCGCCTCCTCGAATACCCGTGCATTCATATCTTCGAAGGCAAATTTCACACTCTCGGAAACCATTTTTTCTACCTGCGCCTCCGCGACATCTACAGCAGTGCTGCCGACCTCCAAGAGAGTATCTGCCCCAGTCGCGACATCTCGAGCTAAGACGGTGAGAAGGCCATCGGCATCGATACGGAATTCCACTCCGACGCGTGCCTGACCCCGCCGCTCCGGAGTAAAGGGAACCCTAAAGTCTCCCAATTCCCAATTATCACGCGCGAGTTCTCGCTCTCCCTGTAAGACCCGCACTTTCATTGATTCCTGTCCATCTGCGGCATTGGTAAACATCTCTCCAGCTTTGCAGGGAATGGTGGAATTTCTCGGGATGAGCACATTCATCAGTCCTCCCATGGTCTCAATCCCGAGGCTGAGAGGAGTGACATCGAGAAGGAGGATCTCTCGCACTACTCCGGCGAGGACTCCGGCTTGAATCGCCGCTCCCCGAGCAATTGCTTCGTCAGGGTGTTGGCTTAAATCTGGTTCCCTTTGAAAAATTTTCTGCACGCGCTCTTTCACCGCCGGAATCCGACTACTGCCTCCCACCATGACAACCGCTTTTAGATCTCCTTCTTTTAAATCGGCATCCAATAAGGCTCTGCGGCATCCACCTTCCATTCGTCCCAGAAAGGGTTCCAATAGTTGATCGAAGTCTGCCCTAGACATTGGAACGTCTCCCACGAAGGGAATCCGAAAAGTGACTTCATCTTCGGAGGAAAGGGCGTGCTTGACTCGCCGGGCTTCCGTGAGCCATCTCACATGTTCCAGTGGCGCAAGTGTTTCCCAATCAGTATCGAGTTGCTTCGCTGCAAACTGGGAAATGGCATGATCAAAATCATCCCCTCCCAGACGAGTATCACCCGAGGTTGATAAGACCTCAAAGACTCCGTCTCTCATTTCCAGAAGGGAGACATCAAAGGTCCCGCCTCCCAGATCAAAAACAGCGACCTTGGCGGCCTCTCCCAAGCGGTCCAAGCCATATGAAAGCGCAGCTGCGGTGGGTTCGCTTAAAATACGCACCACCTCCAGTCCCGCGAGTTCACCTGCTCGTTTGGTTGCGGCGCGTTGCGAATCGTGAAAATACGCAGGCACAGTGATGACGGCTTTGTTCACCTCCGTCTCCAGGCGGGCTTCTGCGATCTGCTTCATCTTTCGCAAAATCTCTGCGGAGGCTTCTTCCGGGGTCAGGCCATCTCCCTCCGTCGTTACAGTGAACCCGGTATCGATCTTCGTGACATAGGTTTTTTCTGAATCTTGAAGTTCAGAAAAACGCCGCCCCATGAGTCCTTTGACACTGGTAATGACTGTCTGCGTGCCTGCTCTTCGGACGGCGGAGTGGCCGACTTCGATCTCTCCGTTTTTACCCTGCCACACGGCGCTGGGCGTGAGAGAGTGTCCCTCTTCATCCGCAAGGAGAATGGGGAATCCTGAATCCACCACCCCGACAGCCGATTGGGTCGTACCTAGATCAATTCCCACAATCACCTCGCTCATGCTGTTCCCTATATCGCCCATGGTGAGAGATCAACCCATCAAAGCTTCAAATAATTTCCCGGTGACGTGTCTCAACTGCGCCTGCCATTTTGTCACGAAGGTCAGTCCGCGTGCAGTTTCGCTCATTTCGGTCTGACAATGTTGCCAGCCCTGTTGGTCAAATACTTCAAAGCGTGAAGTGAGCATCTTCTCGACCTCATGCAATTGGGCTCCTAACGCTTCGAGTTCCTTTTTTAGGGCAGGCACTCGGGTATCGAGGAGCGCCCGCCCTAATTCGCTTCGCGCTGCGGTGCGTTCGGTCAAAAATGCTTCGGCCTTTTGCACTCCATCCGCGACCGGGCCAAAAAGATCCATCACCTGCGTAGCTACGTTCCCTCTAGGATTTTTCTCTTCTAATGCTTCTTGCAAGCGTGATGCTGGATTCTTCAGCACTTCATAAGCCCGTCGCAGGGTTTCGAATTCTTCATCGCTTCCACCCACATCGGGATGGGCCTGTTTTCCGAGTTCCTGAAAGCGTGCTTCCAGAGTTTTCTCCTCCAGCGCGAGAACCTTGGGCATGCCGAGTCGAGCATAAGCACTCATCAGGCGGCAAAGCTCTCTCCACAAGAACACGTGACGACCGCATTCGGATTCGTCACCTTGAATCCTCCTTGTTGAAGATCCTCCGAGTAGTCCAACTCGCTTCCACTGACAAAAAGCGCACTCTTCGGGTCAATCACGACTTTCACGCCGTTGCTTTCCACCAGGATGTCACGATCGCGCGGCCCGTCCACCAGATCCATCTGATATTGTAATCCACTACAGCCTCCACCGACAACCGCGATCCGGAGAGCGCCCTCATCTTTTCCCTGCTTCCGCCATAGGCCCAGCAAGTGATCCGAAGCACCTCCGAGTACCTTGACCAATTTCTCATTCCCTACGGTATAGCCTGCCTTCACTTCGCGGGCAATTTATCAAAGCTCGCAACGACTGCAACTCTTGATCTCTCAGAGGGTCATCGCTTTGAAAGATAAACAGAATTTTCTGATCAAAACCCCAGCCCGCATTCTTTCTACGGGTTGCATCATAGAGGTGATCGGAATCTCCAGCGCATTCGGTGAAAATCGCCGTCTCATTTAAGAAAGGTCAAGCATTTGAATAGGCGCATCAGATCGTTCCATGAGGCTCAGATAAAGGAGACATAAAGTATTTTTAAAATTCTGAAGAAACGCCTTGCCAGATGGCTTTTTATTTCTAGAGTCGCGGCCCGCAAATCGGTGCCGGGATTGAAATTCCCCGTAGTTTCAAGGAAACGGCACCTTTATCATGATTTTAAAACTATCGGACGCCTCCGGATAATCAGGCTCTCACGTGGAGAATCCCACGTAGAGCTCCCGACGCGTCAAATCGGTTGAGAAATTAAGATAGCTCATCGCTTTGTAAAAAACTCAAGACTGATCAGTCAAAAACTCACCGCTATACAGCAAATCCATTAACCAAACTGCGTTATGCCCACCATTAACCAACTCGTCCGCAAGGGCCGGAAAAAGGCGATCACCAAATCGAAGTCGCCGGCACTCAACAACTGCCCACAACGTCGTGGCGTTTGTCTGCAGGTTTATACTCGTACTCCCAAAAAGCCGAACTCCGCTCTGCGAAAGGTTGCTAAGGTCCGCCTGACCAATGGGTATGAAGTCATCGCATACATTGGCGGTGAAGGTCACAATCTCCAAGAGCACTCCATCGTGCTTGTGCGTGGTGGTCGAGTGAAGGATTTGCCAGGGGTGCGTTACCACATCGTTCGCGGTTCTCTTGATACCCTCGGCGTTGATGGCCGTAAGCAAGCTCGCTCTAAGTATGGCGCGAAGAAGCCCAAGGATAGTAAATAATTTTCCCTCATTTTTGAATATCTGACTCACCACGACCATGGCCCGCAGAAAAAAAGTTTATCCTAAGAAGAATTACAACGACGATAAGTTCGATAGCCCCATTGTTGGCCGCCTTATCTCAAATGTAATGAAGGACGGGAAGCGCTCCCTCGCCGAACGCATCGTCTACGCCGCAATCGATCGTGCCAATGAAGGCACGGACACTATCGATCCTCTCGAAATCGTGACTCGGGCAATTGAAAACGCCAAACCACGTGTCGAGGTGAAAAGCCGTCGAGTAGGTGGTGCGACTTATCAAGTCCCTCTTGAAGTGGATGCGTCTCGTTCCGAAGCTCTGGGTATGCGCTGGATCATCGGATTTGCTCGCAGCAAAAAAGGAACTCCTATGCATGTGGCTCTCGCTAATGAGATCAAGGATGCGGCAAATAACACCGGCTCCTCCGTGCGTAAGCGTGATGATGTTCACAAGATGGCTCAGGCAAACCGTGCCTTTGCTCACTTCCGCTTCTAATTTCTTGCCAGTTTAAAAAAGAGAATCACTCCCTCCAACTTCCTATCGTCATGGCTAAAGTCGCAGATCTACCAAAACGTCCCGTCCCGCTCGAGCGGACGCGGAATATTGGTATTGCGGCGCACATTGACGCTGGCAAGACGACTCTCACGGAGCGGATTCTGTTTTATACTGGCATGACACACCGGATCGGGGAAGTGCATGATGGCGCTACCGTCACCGATCATATGGAGCAGGAGCGCGAACGTGGAATCACGATTACTTCCGCCGCCGTCACTTGTCAGTGGACTCAGGCTCCTGAGTCAGGCGTGACCAAGCTCTTCTCCGCCAATAACCAGCGCATCAACATCATTGACACCCCGGGACATGTTGATTTTACCGCTGAAGTTGAAAGATCGCTCCGTGTTTTAGACGGGGCGATTGTTGTTTTCTGCGGAGTGGCCGGAGTGCAGCCTCAATCCGAGACGGTCTGGCGACAAGCCACCAAATACAACGTTCCTCGGATCGTGTTTGTCAATAAGATGGACCGAGTGGGTGCTGATTTTGAAAATGTCGTTCACGAAATTTCTGAGAAGCTTGGCGCTCGCGCCGTCCGCATTTTGATCCCGATCGGCTCCGAGGAGCACCTCACCGGCCAGATCGATATTCTCAACAAAAAAGCCGTTCTCTACACCGATGATGAAAATCTCGGTTCGACATACGAGCTTGCCGACCTCACCGCAGAACAGCTCACTCTTGCAGAAGACGCTTATTCTGATCTCCTCGATGCCGTCGCAGATGCCGATGAGCAGATTGGGGAGAAATTCCTCATGGAAGAGGAAATTTCGGTCGAGGAACTCAAAGCGGGTTTGCGCCGCGCTACTATTTCAAATGCTCTCGTTCCTGTTGCCGGAGGATCTGCCTTTAAGAACAAAGGAGTGCAGTATCTTCTCGATGCGGTGGTCGACTATCTTCCGAGTCCGCTCGACATTCCCGCGGCCCAAGGGATCGACACTTCGGACGAAGAAAAAACCGTCGAAACCGAAACAAGCGATTCCGAAAAATTTTGCGCGCTCGCCTTTAAAATATGGGCCGATAAATACGTCGGAAAACTCGTCTTTTTCCGCGTCTATTCCGGCACCGTCTCAAAGGGAGACATGATTTACAACCCACGCACCCGTCAGAAGGAACGCGTGGGTCGTTTGATTCAGGTCCAAGCTGATAAGCATGATGAGATTGACACCTGTTTCGCAGGAGACATCGCAGCCATCGTGGGACTGAAAGACATTCAGACTGGAGACACTCTCTCCCACCTCAAGGCTGGAATTCTGCTAGAGCCGCCTTCCTTCCCTGAGCCCGTGATTTCCATGGCCGTCGAGCCAAAAACTCAAGCCGATTCAGATAAAATGGTGATCGGGCTTGATCGTCTCTCTGATGAAGATCCGACCTTCGTCGTACGAGTAGATGAGGAAACCGGACAGACCATCATCGCCGGAATGGGCGAGCTGCACCTTGAGGTCATCATTGATCGATTGAAGCGCGAATTTGGAGTTCAGGCCAATGTGGGTAAGCCACAAATCGCCTATCGCGAGACCGTCAATGCCTCGGCGAAAGGAGAGGGGAAATTCATTCGGGATGCCGCCACTGGAGGCAAGGCCATGTATGGTCACGTCATCCTGGAACTTCGCCCGAACGAGCGAGGAAAAGGGATCACCATTGAAAACACCATCTCCTCTGGCGCAATTCCCAAAGATTTTGTTCCCGCCGTGATCGAGGGAGTCAGTGAAGCCATGACCAATGGCATCGTGGCTGGCTACCCCGTAGTGGATGTCCACGTGAACGTGCAGGATGGATCATTCCACGAGGTGGATTCCAATGATAACGCGTTTAAAGTCGCCGCCATCTTTGCCATGAAAGATGCCTTTGAGAAGGCCTCGGCCATTCTCCTCGAGCCTGTCATGGACGTCGAGGTTTCCACTCCCGAGGAATTCCAGGGTGATATCATGGGCGACATGAATCGACGCCGCGGCCAGATCCGCGAAATCGAAACCAAAGGCAAGGTCGCGAATGTGATGATCACCGCACCACTTGCCGAGATGTTCGGATATTCTACCGACGTCCGCACCCTTTCTTCCGGTCGTGCTTCCTATACAATGGAGCCGAAAAGTTTCGAGGAAGTTCCTCGCGCCCAAGTTGACCAACTCATCGCTGATCGCGGTGGCTATTAAGAAAATCAATCTACGACAACTCCTTTTTCTACCATGAACCAGAAAATCCGCATCCGCCTTCGGGCCTTCGACCATCGAGCCATTGATCGCTCCACTGTTGAAATCGTTGAGACTGCCAAGCGCACTGGCGCCAAGGTGGCAGGTCCTGTCCCTCTTCCTACTCGGATTGAAAAGTTCTCGGTGAACAAATCCGTGCACGTCAACAAGAAGTCTGCTGACCAGTTCGAAATCCGAACTCACAAGCGTCTCCTTGATATCGTCAACCCAACCTCACGCACCGTCGATGAGCTCAAAAAGCTCAATCTTCCCGCCGGTGTAGACATTCAAATCCACATCTAACCGTCCACTAGGAAACCAGAACCATGTCCCTCGGATTACTCGGTAAAAAAGTTGGCATGACTCGCGTTTTTGACGCTGAGGCAGGCTGCATGATCCCCGTCACTGTCGTCGACGTGAACGGAAACGAATTTCTCCAAGTCAAAACCACTGAAACAGACGGCTACGCAGCCATCCAAGTCGGTTATGATGATCAAAAAGAACACCGCCTCAACTTAGCGGAACGTACTCACCAAGCCAAACAGGGCGCCAAAGTTGCCAAGAAGCTTGTGAAAGAATTTCGTTTCGACTCTGATGGAGATCTTCCCAATAAGGAAGACGGCCATCCAGGAGCTTCTCTGTTTGAAGCAGGTCAGTGGGTCGATGTCATCGGCACGACAAAAGGAAAAGGCTTCCAAGGGGTTGTTAAGCGTTACAACTTCAACGGTCAGCCAGACGGCCACGGCCACATGATGCACCGCAGAACAGGTGCGATTGGTGCTGGCTCCACTCCCTCACGTGTTTGGAAGAACCAAAAGATGCCGGGACGTCATGGTGTTTATCGCCGCACGACTCAAAGCCTCAAGATCGTTCAGGTCCGTCCTGATGATGGCGTCATTCTTATTTCCGGTAATGTTCCTGGTCACAAGGGAGCTTATGTCACCGTTCGCCCAGCCATTAAGAAGGCTGCGGCCAAATAAAATTTGAGATTATAGAAAGGAAACAATCCAATGTCAGCTTTCACACTCCAAGACGCAGAAAATGCGAAAATTCAAGTCATCGGTGACGCCTCCAAAGGAGATCAAGCCGTCCACGATCTCGTGGTAGCCTACCAAGCCAACCGTCGTTCCGGAACCGCCCAAGCAAAAACTCGCGGCGAAGTCAGAGGAACCGGGAAAAAGATGTACCGCCAGAAGGGGACTGGTAACGCTCGTCACGGCGATCGCAAAGCCCCAATCTTCGTCGGTGGTGGGGTCGCCTTTGGTCCCCGGAACCGGAGCTACCGCAAAATCGTCAATAAGAAGGTCCGCACCCTTGCGCTGCAACGTGTGCTCGGTGACAAGATCAATGAAGGCGCTGTTATCGGCACCTCTTCTTTTGAAATTGCTAGCGGAAAGACCAAAGACTTTATCGCTACTCTGACCGGCATCACCACAGCTAAGAAAGTTCTCGTGATCGGTGCTTCTTTCACCGAACAGACCTATCTCGCCGCTCGCAATGTGAAGCCTGTCCTCCTCGAGACCGCAGCTTCCGTCAATGTTGAGCAGATCCTCCATGCCGATGCCATCGTCATCGTTGAGGATTCCTTCGAAACCCTCGCTTCCCGCACCGCTTAAACCCAACCTCGCTATGAGAGATATTTACCAAGTCATCGATACCGTTCGCATGTCTGAGAAGGCCACCCTTCTTCAGGAGAAGAACAACGAGTACACCTTCAAAGTGGCTCGTGGAGCTAATAAAATCGAAATCAAGCGTGCGGTTGAAAAACTGTTTAAAGTGAAGGTTCTCGATGTTCGTACCTGCAATTATGCAGGCAAGGCCAAGCGCCGCCGCCGAGCTGATGCCGGCCGGACCGCCGCATGGAAGAAAGCCATTGTTCGCCTGAAGGACGGACAGGCACTCGATATCTTCTAAAATTTATTAATTCTCACTTTGATTCAGAAAGGACCAGTCCCATGCCACTGAAAAGTTTCAATCCCGTAACTCCCGCTAACCGCTATAAAATGCTGCCTAGCTTTGAGGAGATCACGACGAATAAGCCAGAAAAGAGCCTCACCAGACCCCTCAAAAGGAGTGGTGGCCGTAATAACCAAGGCCGTATCACCTGCCGTCACATCGGTGGAGGTCATAAGCGCAAATATCGCCTTGTAGACTTTAAGCGCCGCAAGCTTGATATCGTCGCAGACGTACTCACTATCGAGTATGACCCGAATCGTACTTGCCGCATTGCCCTCATCCAATATACCGATGGGGTAAAGAGCTACATCCTTGCTCCATCCGGCCTCAAGGTTGGCGACAAGGTGTCCGCTGGAGAGTCTGTCGAGCCAACTCCAGGAAATGCCATGCCGCTCAAGAATGTTCCTCTCGGAACAGCCATTCACAACATCGAACTCACTCCGATGGGAGGAGGTAAAGTTGCCCGTGCTGCTGGTCAGCAGGCCATCCTCGCTTCACGTGACTCTGGCTGGGCCTTTGTGAAAATGCCTTCCGGTGAGATTCGCCGTTTCAATGAGAATTGCTTTGCAACCATCGGCACGGTTGGAAATCGTGATCACATGAATGAGGTCTCCGGTAAGGCAGGCCGCACTCGCTGGCAGGGTAAGCGCCCGACCGTTCGCGGTATGTGTATGAACCCTGTCGATCACCCCAATGGTGGTGGTGAGGGTAAGTCCAAGTCCGGTGGTGGTCGTCAACACCTCAAATCTCCATGGGGACACACCAAGGGGCAGAAGACTCGTAAGAAGCATAATCCAACCAGCTCCTTCATCGTGGAGGATCGTCGCAAGTCCAAGCGTCGCTAAACTTTATCCCGCTAATATTTGACTATCTAATACCATGGCACGTTCACTGAAAAAAGGCCCATACGTCGATCAAAAGCTCCTTGCTAAGATCGATGCAGCCGTCGAATCCGGTAACAAGAAACCTATCAAGACTTGGAGCCGCCGCTCCATGATCACTCCCGACTTTGTCGGCCACAATTTTGCAGTTCACAATGGCAAGACCTTCGTTCCGGTCTTTGTTTCTGAAAATATGGTCGGCCATAAGCTTGGTGAGTTCTCACCTACGCGCATTTTCAAGGCGCACGGTGGTATTGGTAAGAAATAATCTTGCTTCTCATCTGATCCTCCTTCACTCCGCTCGCCCGCTCTTCATGAACTTCATTCGTCCAACCCTATCCCTTTTCGCTGGAGCTTGTCTCCTCGCGACTGGTGCGGGTGCTTTTGAGACGCTTGAGGAGAAAGTCGAGCGGCTGGAACAGTCTGAGCGTTTGCTCAAACTCCAAGTAAAAACTCTCAATGAGAGTCTTACCAATGCTCTGGTGGAGAAAGAAGCTCGCACCAAGTCTCTCAAAGAAATCAAGGAACACCTCGCTCTCTTTGGAAAAGACTTTTTCGACGGGAGAGATGAGAAACTGCGGCATGCTGTTTCCGATTACCAAGTCGCTCGTGAAAAGTTGACTGGTGTTGAAACAAGTGCCGACGCTCTTTTAATTTCCCTCCAAAATTACCTTCGCACCGCCGTAGCCTCTGACCCTGAAGCTCGTGCTGATGTCGAACTCCGATTGCGCCAATTTCAGGTCGCACTCGGGAACCGTCAACAGCCGAAGCGTAAAGTAGAGCAGGGCAGTGCGACCGAAGCTCGCGTCATGACCGTTGATTCCCAAAGTGGAGTCCTCGTCGTCAATGCGGGCGCTAAAGCTCAACTCCGACCGGGAATGCGCTATCGCATCGAACGGTCCGGAACCCATATTGGCGACGCCATTGTCGCGATTACCAGACCCGATGTCAGCGGGTTGCTGATGCAAACTCTGACAAACCCTGAACATGTGGTCCGCTCCGGCGATGCTGCACATGTCATCCTAGAATAAATTATTACCAAACCAAACTGATGGACGTTCGCTCGACAACAAAACATGCACGGATTTCTCCGAAAAAGTGCCGCGATGTAGCTCGCGAGATTCAGGGTCTCCCTGTCTCCGATGCTCTCGACGCTTTGACTTATACCCCGAAGAAATCAGCTCAACTCATTGGCAAAACTCTCCAGAGTGCGATTGCCAATGCAGAAAATAATCACGAACTCTCTGCAGACGAGCTCATCGTCAAAGAAGCCGTCATTGGTGAAGGTCCTACTCTCAAGCGTTTCAAACCTCGTGCCCGCGGATCTGCCGGTGCTATCCTCAAACGCACGAGCCATATTTTCATTACTCTCACGGATGAGTTCGAGGCTCCTAAAGAGCGAGGCTCTCGCATCTCCCGGAAAGACAAGAAGCGCAACAAGGTGGCTCCCATGTTTGGTGCTTCTGCTAAGAAGCCTGCTGCTGCTCCGGCAGAAGAAGAGGCTGAGGTCGCTCTCGACCCATCTTCCATGAACCTAGGTCAAGTCTTTGAGGCAGCTCCAGACGAGATTGACGACTTGAAAGTCATCAGTGGCGTTGGCCCCGTGATCGAAGAAAAACTCCACGGCTTTGGAATCTACACCTACGCTCAAGTTGCGGCGTGGAATGAAGAAAACATCGCCGCCTTCGACCAACTCCTTTCCTTTAAAGGGCGCATCGAGCGCGATAACTGGCTTCAACAAGCCGCTGATCTGGAAGCTGCAAAAAGTAGCGCCGAATAAACGACCGACCAACAAATTTTAACTCTCTAAAATCATGGGACAAAAAGTAAATCCAATCGGCTTCCGTCTCGCCGTCAATAAAGACTGGCGCTCCAAGTGGTATGCTGAAGGCAAGGACTACACCGACAAACTTCACGAAGACCTCCTGATCCGTCAATACATCAAGGGCCGCCTTCAGGGAGCTGCCCTTTCCAAAGTCGTCATCGAGCGAGCATGGAACAGTGTCCGGGTCACTCTTCACACCTCCCGCCCCGGTCTCGTCATCGGACGTAAGGGATCTGAAATTGAGAAGATGACCAATGACATCTCCAAAATCGCAGGTGGTGCTCAGGTCAAAATCGATATTATCGAAATCCGTAAACCAGAACTTGATGCACAACACGTTTGTGAACAGATCTGCATTCAGTTGGAACGCCGGATCGCATTCCGCCGCGCCATGAAGCGCGCCATTCAGACCGCCATGGACTTTGGCGCCAAGGGCATTCGAGTGCGTTGCGCCGGTCGCCTCGGGGGAGCCGACATTGCTCGAGCTGAGTGGTATCGCGAAGGAAAAGTGCCTCTTCAGACCCTTCGTGTTCCCATCGACTACGGCTTCGCTGAAGCTAAGACTGTCTACGGAATCATCGGAGTGAAAACTTGGATCAACAAGGACGCTGATTCTGATAAGGGCAATCGCCCTCCAGGACATGATCGTCCACGCCGTCGCGGACCTGGTGGTCCCGGGGGAGACCGCCGTGGTGGTGGAAATCGTCGTGGTGGCCAAGGTGGTCAAGGCGGCGGAGAGAATCAGAACAAGCCCGCCGCTGGTGGGGATCAGCCCAAGCCAGCCGCTTCCTAAGCTCTCTGGCACCCTTAATTAAAACTTTAAATTGAAAGGATAGAATCATGCCTTTGATGCCAAAAAGAACCAAATTCCGGAAGACCCACCGTGGGAACCGGGGAGGGAATGCACAAGTTGGAACAGACGTCAGCTTTGGTGATTTCGGCCTTCAGTGCCTCGGACGCGGTTGGATGACCAACCGCCAGATCGAAGCCTGCCGTGTCACGATCAACCGCTTTCTTAAACGTAAGGGTAAGACCTGGATCCGAGTCTTTCCTCACAAATCCATCACCCGCCGTCCACCTGAAACTCGTATGGGTAAAGGTAAGGGCTCTGTGGATGCTTGGGTTGCCGTGGTCCGTCCGGGAACAATGCTTTTTGAAGTTGCCGGTGTTCCTGAGTCACAAGCTCGTGAGGCGATGCGCCTTGCTTCTTATAAACTCGGATTTGAAACACGATTCGTCCTCCGCTCGAATCACTAATCTCAAGAAAAGGAACATTATACAATGTCATCGAAAAACATTAAAGAACTCCGCGAGTTGAGCCTCGACGAACTCCACGTCCGCCTGGCTGAGCTTAAGCAGGAGGCTCTGAACCTTCGCCTTCAGCAGGCCACTGGCCAGCTTGAAAATACCGCCCGCCGTCGTCAAGTCCGTCGTGATATCGCACGTGTGATGACTCTCGCTACCGAGAAGCGTAGAGCAACCGCTTCCTAATCCTACCAATTTGAAATTGATTAACCTTCCAAGCTAATGAGCGAAGAGTCTAAAAAGAATCAGAAAGTGCGTGTGGGTCTTGTGACCTCCACTTCCATGGACAAGACCGTAGTGGTCGAGTACGTCGCACGTGTTCCGCACCCTAAATTTAAGAAAATCGTAAAGCGTTCGAAGAAATTCTACGCCCACGATGAAAAAGGGGAAGCCGCCGTAGGCGATAAGGTCCGCATCCGCGAGACCCGTCCCATTTCTAAATTAAAATGTTGGGAACTCGTTGAAGTTCTCAGTCATTAATCCATCTTCCTAAACCCAGATACCTATTTTTCGTTATGGTCCAAATGGAATCCAAACTCGAGGTTGCCGATAACACCGGTGCCCGCCAGGCCAAGATGATTGGCGTTCTCGGAACTCGCAGTAAATCTGCGGGCATCGGTGACGTGATCACCGCTCACATTCGTGAGTCTATCCCGACTGCTTCTATTAAAAAGGGCACCGTGGTAAAGGCCGTCATCGTTCGCACTACTTATCCTGTCCGCCGTGCTGATGGCTCTGTTCTCCGTTTCGACGGAAACGCCATCGTCATCATCGACAAGGATGGAAACCCTAAAGGAACCCGCATCTTCGGGCCTGTGGCTCGTGAGCTTCGTGAAAAAAACTTCATGAAGATCGTGTCTCTCGCTCCCGAGGTTCTCTAAACCAATTATCCGCTGTAAGAAATGAAAGCTAAAACTCATGTGAAGCCTGGTGACGAAGTTGTCGTCATCTCAGGAAACCACAAAGGGAAACAAGGCACCGTGACCTCGGTCAATGCCGCAAAAAGCCAAGTCATTGTGGAAGGAGTCCGCAAGATCAAAAAGGCGATGCGCAAAACAGAACTCAATCCCGATGGCGGAATTGAGGAGATCGATGGCCCGATTCATATCTCAAACGTCAAAAAGGCGTAACCTAACCTCCACGAGATGGACCGAAATTCCGTCTCGTTCTAAAAAAATCTTGTCTCGAAAGATGTCCTCATCCAAAGAGACTCCCATAGTATTCATGCCCAGTTCATGAATGCGCGCTTAAGCACCATAAAACGCTGACCCGCAAAAATAATGAGCAAACCAAGCCTACTCAAGCTCTATCAGGAGCAAGTGATCGCTCACTTGCAGAAAGAACAGAGCTACAAAAACATCAATGAAGTGCCCGGTCTGGAAAAGATCGTCGTCACTTCCCACGTCGGCCACTACGTCAACGAGCGTAAAGCTGCCGTTGAAGACGTCGTCGCCGAAATCGCTAAAATCACCGGACAGAAACCTTCTGTCAGCTACGCTAAAAAGAGTGTTGCTAACTTTAAAGTTCGTGAAGGAGAAGCCGTCGGAGCCCGCGTGACTCTTCGGGGAAACCACATGTGGGAATTCCTTGATCGTTTCATCCACGTCACCTGTCCGAACATTCGTGACTTCCGTGGTCTGCCCTTCAAATCATTTGATGGTCAGGGAAACTACGCCGTCGGATTCCCCGACCAGTCGATCTTCCCTGAAATCGAGCTGGATCAAATTAAACGTCAACTCGGATTCGACATCATCTTTGTCACCACCGCGACGACAAATGAGGAAGGGAAAGCTCTCCTCAAGGCCCTCGGAATGCCATTCCGTGATAATCAGAAAGCAGAAGAAAACGCTGCTTAACCCCTTATAAAATTTAAAAAAGGACTAAAATCATGGGAACTTTAACTGACCCGATTGCCGATTTTCTCATCCGCCTCAAGAATGCCTCACGTGCAGGAAATGATTCCTTCATTGCTCCGCATTCCAAAATGAAGGTGGAACTCGCCCGTATCCTCAAAGAAGAAGGTTACATCTGGAACTACGAAGTCATCACCTCTGGGAAATTTCCTGAAGTGCTGGTAAAGACCAAGTATGTTGACGGTGTGCCGGCCCTCACAGACCTCAAGCGGGTCTCCAAGTGCGGTCGTCGCAAGTATGCTGGATCCACCGAAATTCCTCGCGTTCTCAACGGAATGGGAATTTCAATCATCTCGACCTCAAAAGGGATCATGACCGGACACCAGGCTAAAAAAGACAAAGTCGGTGGCGAAATCATTGCCTTCGTCTGGTAAACCTCCAACTCCAGAAAACAGAACCATGTCAAGAGTAGGACTCAAACCAATTTCTCTCCCTGAGAAAGTCACCATCAAGATCGATGGGGCGAATGTTCAGGTAGAAGGCCCCAAGGGAAAACTCGAGTGGACCCTTCCAGAAGGGATCACCGCCTCACAGGAAGACGGCCTTCTGACCGTCTCCCGTGAATCAGAGATACGCCAGACCCGTGCCCTCCACGGCACCTCGCGCAGTCTCGTGCAAAATATGATCGTCGGCGTTAGCGAAGGCTTCGTGAAAGATCTTGAAATCCAAGGCGTCGGTCTCCGGGCCGCAGTCAAGGGTAAGGACCTTGATCTTAGCCTCGGTAAATCTCACCCCATCCTTCACCCCATCCCCGAAGGGCTCACTGTCACCGTGACAGACAGCACCAAGATCAAGGTCGAAGGAATCGATAAGCAACTCGTCGGACAATT
>CALGLJ010000134.1 GCA_937930235.1 uncultured Verrucomicrobiales bacterium
CCAAAGCCTGAATGGAGCATGGCAATTTACCACGAACTTTGATCCCAGCCCTGAGCAATGGCACCCGATCAAAGTTCCTGGGAACTGGGATTCCACTGAGCATCACCAAGACTTTCAGGGCATCGGCTGGTATCGCCGACAGTTCACCCCAGATGCGTCCCTGAAAGGGAAAAAGATCCGTCTCCATTTTGGCGCTGTTTATCACGAAGCCGAGGTCTTCTTGAATGGGAAACGACTCGGGAAACATATCGGAGGCTACACCCCGTTCGACTTCGATGTCACCGCTCACCTTCATTTCGATCAGGCGAACACCCTCACCGTCCGTGCCGATAATACCTATCAACGAGGAGCGTGGTGGCCATGGGGAGGAATCAGTCGTCCGGTGCAACTCATCGGCAATCGCCCCATCCGAATCATCTGGCAACACATCCATGCCGAGCCTGATCTCAAGTCAGGCACCGCCATCGTCTCAGTGAAATATCAGATCGAAAATAAAAATTCCGAGGACACCAACATCCACCTGACCTCTCGACTTCGTGGTGATTCCGAAAATCGTATCACCCTCACGGCCAAAGCCAAAGCCGGTCAGACCACGCTCTTGCAAGCCGAATTCTCTCTTCCTAAAGAGCAAGTCCGTCTCTGGCATTTCGATACGCCTGAACTCTATCATCTCGAGACTCAAGTCCATATCGAAGATCAAGTGCAACACTCCCTCACGGATCGATTTGGGATTCGGAAAATCGAAGTTACCCCAACTTCCTTTCTCCTCAATGGCGAACCCGTTCGTCTCGTCGGCTTCAACCGAGTCAGCGATGATGCCGGTGAACATGGTAATACCGAACCTGATGAACTCGTAAATCTGGATGTCGATCTCATGAAACGGTGCGGCGCCAATATGTCCCGCATCATGCACTATCCTCAAGCGCCCAATCTCCTCGATCGTCTCGATGAAAAAGGCATGCTCGTTATCTGCGAAATCCCGGTCTGGCAGCATGACTCTCAGATCATCACCAACAATCCCATCACCAAACAATGGCTGACCGAAATGATCCATCGCGATTACAACCATCCCTGCATTATTGGCTGGAGTGTGGGCAATGAAATGCGTGACTTCTATCCCTACGCCACCAGCATGATGGAATTCGTCCGCGAAGAGCTCGATCCTCATCGCCTCGTCTCTTACGTCACCGATCTCGCTTTCCGTAAAGGCAAGGATGAACCAATCGACAAAACCGACATCGCTCTCATCAACTATTATAATGACTGGGCGAAGCACACGGCCGTCATGACCGAGCGATGGCCTTCTAAGCCGATTTTTGCGACCGAATTCGGCCTCAAACAGCTCCAGCCCGATGGGAATTTCGCAAAAGGCTTTGTCGAAGCTTGGCATCAACTCACTGATGATAATCCCCATCTCGTGGGAGCCGCTCTCTGGACATTTAACGACTATCGCAGCAATTTTAAAGGAACTCCTGAGACGGGATTCCGGAGTTGGGGAGTTGTCGATCAACACCGTAAGCTCAAGCCAGCTTATCACGTCCTACGCAAACTCTTCAGCCCGCTGCAACAATTCACAATCGAGGGGAATAAAGTCACCGTGCAGCCTCGGAAACCCAACCAGACTCCCTCTTATGCCTTACGCGGATACAAGCTAGGTTGGAAAACTCAGAAACACTCAGGAGAAGTCCCTCTCCCAGAACTCCTTCCAGGGGATGACTCACACTCAGTCACACTTCCCATCAATACTACCGAGCAACAACTCGAGGTCACTCTCATTTCTCCTCTGGGATACGATTTAGATCTCATCAAACGGTAAAACGTTCCTGAATTTGAAATTTTTTGGTTCTCTCTAAGTAATTACTAGTGGATATCGTCTCTCATTTCTCACCATCGTCCTCATGAAACCCTTCCTTTTCTCAATTCTCCCCCAGCAGATCTCCTTCTGTTTGACCGTGATCATCAGCTTGCTGTTTTCATCCTCCCTCACCTTTGCGGAATCAAAGAAGCAACCCAATCTACTTTTGATTCTTTCTGACGATCAAGGCTACGGTCAACTCGGTGCCTTTTCTGATCTCTTTAAAGTCTCAGGACTACCTACAGATTCCGTCAAAGGAATGAATAATGATCTTCTCCAGAAACATCTTGCGGCGGCAAAAAACTGCATGCCTGAGCTGGATCAACTGGCAAAAAATGGTCTCCGCCTCACCAATCTACAAGCTGCCCATACCTGTGCCCCCAGCCGCATGATGCTCATGTCAGGACTCTATCCTCAACGTTCTGGAGTCTATACGAATTTGGACATCAACAAAATCGGCGCTCCCAAAGAGCTTCCATTTCTCGTCAAAAACATTAAAAACGAAGGGTATCGTACTGGACTCATTGGCAAATGGCACCTCGGCTTAGAAGAAGGTCAACATCCGCTCGATAAAGGATTTGAATACTTCTTTGGCTTTGATCTTCCTGGGACCGATAAATACAAATCCAAAGATCTCTTTCGCGGGAGAAAATCTGCCGCTCCCAATGGTTTTCTTGCAGATCAAATGACCGAAGAAGCGCTCGCTTTTATCAAAGATGAAAGCAAACCCTTTTTCCTCTACCTCTCCTACAATGAACCGCACGGTCCTTTACCCAAACCTCCGGCGCAGTATGCAAAGCCATTCTCTTCCGTGCCACGCGCTCAGAATTTTTATGGAGCCCTCCGCAGCATGGATCACGGGATTGGCAGAATCGTGGCCGCATTAAAAAAATCAGGCCGTTTAGAAAACACCGTCATTGTTTTTGCCAGTGATAATGGGGCCATTAATGGCGCTCCTCTTCCGCGAAACGGACATTTCCGAGGAGGAAAAAGAACCGTCTACGATGGGGGGCTGAAAGTCCCAGCCCTCATTCATTACCCTGCCCTCATCTCAAGCGCTCGCGATTACTCTGAATCTCTCAGTATTGGCGATATCATGCCAACCCTCTTGGAAATTGCCGGCATCAAAATCCCAGAAAATCTGGATGGTCAGAGTTTCCATGCCGCTCTCACTGGCTCTTCCAAACCGATCCATGACACCCCTCTCTTCTGGGCCTCCGAGACCAAAGTTCTCACCGCCGAAAGCAAAGTGGCATTTAGAAAATGGAAAGAAGAAAACCGGAAAAGACCAGCCGGCACGAGACTCTGGCACTCCGCTGGTCGCCCTGCCGCCTGGAGCGCATCCATGGGTCAGTGGAAAGCCATCAAAGCAGAAGGCTACCCCTTGTGGCTCTTCAATACCAAGAACGATCCTGGCGAAACAAACAATGTCGCAGACGCACACCCCGAGATCGTCAAAAAACTAAAGTCACAGTACAAACTCTGGCTGGCTAAGATGTCTAAGCCGATTCGCTGGTATGACTCTAAATGGGAAGCCCTCAATGCCCCATAAGAGCATATCGAGAATTCAGCGCAAATGCAGACGAAGAATCAGAATGAAATGTCGATTTGAAGAGCATTCAAAACGATGAAAATGATGGCAATCAGCACGATCGCTCCGATGCTGAGCATCAGCCCGTGCCATACCAAGCTCACTAGCGCTACTCCTCCAGCAGAAATCGCAAATGCACGATTCTCACCACGCGTATAAGAACTTGCTCCCCCAATGATCCCTAGGGCAGCGAAAGCCAATGCCAGCTTTGGCATCGCGGTATGCCAACTCCAGCCACTCTCTTCTTTAGGAATGACCGCATCTTGATCCTGTAGCTTTGCAACAACGGCATCCTTAATTTTCACCACGATATCAGCAACCTTCTCTTCCACTGGCGCACTCGGCTCTATCCATTCAGCGAGATCCGAGCCAAAGAGCGCCAAAATTAATCCCATCGC
>CALGLJ010000135.1 GCA_937930235.1 uncultured Verrucomicrobiales bacterium
GCGACCACGGTGGTGCGACAGTGGGACCGTGAGAAAAATACCTTCTTTATGGGGGTGGCGCTAAAGCAGCCGCTGGAAGGGGAGATTTCCTATGGATTTGAGTGTCGGGAATGGGAGCCGATTCATGTTGTTCGGCTCTCAGGAGAGAATCGTCTGGATGAAAAAGAGCCGGGAGAGGAGCTGGATCGCTATCTCCTCAAGCATGGCCTCAAAGTGAAACGAGAGCAGCCCATGCGCCTCAGCGGTCAGTCATTCTCACTCTATCAGTGGGAAATACAGGAAGAGGAAGTTCCTCTTTCTCAGCTTTCACGCTTTGAAGAGTGGACTTTCCAGCTTCGAGATAATCTGGTGCTACCTTTGGTAGGGTTGGTGGTCACGCTGGGGCTTCTGGGCACGAGGCAGGCCCTCCTCTTTGCCGCCGGAGTGTGTTTCATCACTTTTCTCTCAGGTGCTTGTAAGTTTATCTTCATGCACCAACGTGCCGATGAGGCCGATGAGGTGCATTTGCAGAATTACTAAAAATGGTTTCTAGGAGTCACTCCTCGACCAATGATGAGGCATTAATTTGAGTAATTCCAATTCTGTCGCTCTCTTATACTTGCCGCCGGGCGAGACCTTCCTCACAATGGCGAAAGTTAATTCGAAAATATTATGTTCAAGCGTTTAGGAAATTTAATAAAAGGCTTTCTCAACCTCTTCATCGGTGGGCTCGAGAAAAAAAATCCCGAAGCTCTGCTAGAGAATGAAAAAGAAAATCTGCGCAAACAGATCACCGAGTTCAACAAAGGGCTCGCTGGGCATGCGGGTCTCGTGGAGAAACTCGCATCACGCGTGAAAAAGCTCGATAAAGAAGAGAAAGAGCTGCGCGCCAAGACAGCCGCGAATCTCAAAGCCGGAAACCGTGAGCTCGCAGGGCAGTATGCGCTCAAGCTCCAGGCGATCGACCGTGATCATGATGATGTTCGGCAGCAGATGGAAGAGGCCGATGTCCGCTACAAAGAGCTTGTGAAAGCGCGAGACGTCAGTGTGAAAGAGGCCAAAGCTCGCATCGAACAGCTTTCTCGTGATCTCGATGGGATGAAGGCGACCAAAGCCATGGCGGAGCTCAATGAGATGGCTTCTGGGATGGTCACTGATATCGGAGGTTCAGGAGATACTCTCAATCGTCTCGAAGAAATGGTGGAAGAAGAGCGCACGCGTGCGGCAGGCCGTGCTCGAGTGGCCAAAGACCAGATCGATATGTCTGGGGTGAATGCGAAAGCTGCAGAAAATGACGCCCTTGCCGATCTTGCGCTTGCGGAATTCGCGGCCGAGCAGGGGATTGAGCTGGAGCCTGAAACTCCTGTCGATGCCTCCCCAGGAAGTGAGACCACCAAGTCCAGCATGGGACCTGAAAGCGAGTCTGCTTAAAAAAATTCTCAAAGGGTGGCTCAGGCCGCCCTTTTTCTAATTTATGTCACTCAAGACGAAACGAGTTCTCGCATGGCTCATCGTAATGTTTTTTTTTACCGCCGCAGGCATTGCTCTCTGGTTTAAAATGAAAGTCGATGAACAGCCTACGGAGCATCAGGAACCAGAAATTCCTGAATTAGACATCGACCTCCCAGACCCTGACGAAGAATGAGCCGTGCCCTTCCCGACTGGTCTACCGATGTGATTAGCCGCTATGCGAGCGGATCGGCAGGCTGCTTCGTCCTTCATGGCAATGTTCATGATCGATTCTATCTTCCGCTTTCCAAGCCCCGCCTCGGGACTCTCGGTGATTATCTTGCAGAGGTGATGGTGCCCCAGTTTGACGTCGTGATCAGCTACGATCTTGGGCAGGGGATTCGTATCGAACGGGGGAAAGAAACCTTTTCCGAATGGCCTGGCCTGAAAAAAGATGTCGGCTTTCCTCCTCAGCCGGTCCGCGCCATTCGCTTTATCAATCTCTATCTCATCTATGTGCGCAATCTCCAGGCTATCGGAGCTCAGGCCCCGAAAGTTGCCGTCATCATCAAAGGAGCGGAGCTGATCTGCCCTTCTTTGCCCAATGCCTTAAACTATGACCTGCACGGTCTGGCCAGCGTTTGGCGTTCCTGGTCATCTGAAGTGGAGCTTGAGCAGCACGGACAAGCCGCTTTCCTGATATCGGAAAACCTTAACACCCTCCACCCTCTCGTCGCAAAGTGTCCCACCATGGGGAAGGTCGAAATTCCGCTCCCGGCAAATGACGAACTCGCAGGCGTGATGGGAGTGCTCAAAGACGAGTGCGCCGAAGCATTGCGTGAATATCAAGATGAGCTGGATTGGGTGGCCTCGCGTTTTTCAGGCGCCACCATTAGCGCCGTCGAAGAGCTCCTGCGCCGCCGGCATTATGATCAACTTCCTCTGCGCGAGAATGACTTCGCCGAGCTTAAAAAAGAACTCGTCGAGCGAGACTGCAACGGACTGATCGAGTTTATCGAACCTGATCGTAACCTTGACCACATCATCGGTCTTGAGACCGTAAAAACCTGGCTACGGCAGGACCTCGCCCTATGGCGTCGGGATGAGCTCGAAGCCATGCCCATGGGATACCTCTTTTGCGGTCCGGTAGGGACGGGGAAGACCTACATTGCGAAATGCCTCGCGGGTGAAGCGGGCGTCCCGGTCGTGGTCATTAAAAATTTCCGCGATCGCTGGGTAGGGAGCACTGAGGCCAATCTTGAAAAAATCTTTGCCCTCCTTCATGCCCTCGGACGTTGCATGGTCTTCATCGATGAAGCAGATCAATCGCTTGGTAAACGAGCCGGAGGATCAGGAGATTCTGGCGTTTCCAGTCGTGTCTACTCCATGATGGCACAAGAAATGGCGAACCCCGATCATCGTGGAAAATTTGTCTGGATCCTCGCATCCAGTAGACCGGACCTCATTGAAGTGGATCTCAAACGCCCCGGCCGGATTGACGTGAAAATTCCCATCTTTCCCGCCGTGGAAACTGAAGAAACTCTTGCCTTACTGAAGGCCCTCTGCGGTAAGCTCAACCTCATCCTCACCTCGGAAGAATGGGAGCCGCTGAAAATCCACCTTCCAGAAATTCTCACCGCAGGTGGTGCGGAAGCCCTCGCCGTAAAAGCCAATCGCCTTGTGAAAGCGGAAAACCTTTCCCCGGCGGAAGCGATCAAACAAGTGCTGGAAACCGCCAGTCCGCCGATCCCTATTGAAACGCTCACATCCCAGATGAGACTGGCCCTTGATGAATCGACCGAGAGCGGCTTCATCTCTGAAGCGGTCCGTGAATTTTTGGCCTAAACATGAATCATGGAAACACGCGTACACTTACCGGAATTTGAAACTCCCTCTTCCATCACCGAAGTTTTGGCCGCTCTCAAAAATCAAAAGCTGAACCCCAAGCATGACAAGAAAGATTGGGGGGACTGGATTCACCTTCAGGGTTACCAGACCGTGATCAGCATCGAATCGATGCGCGGCCTAGCAAAATCTGCGACCTTGGAATTTGCCGAAGGGGAAGATGACGCCCTCGAAGCCTCATTGATCGCCGCCTTCCGGTCACTCGGTTGGTATGGCATGGATGAAGATGGCGAATATCCTCTCTGAGGAATGGTAAGCGAATATCACACCTCCTTCTCCAGTTTTTTTTAGAGAAAGAACATCGTTCCAATTTGTAAGATTCTATCGACGGCCATGCTGATTTCGCTAGTCTTTCGGTGATGAAGTTTTTAATTGTTCTTTTGTTCCCGGTTCTTGCACATGGTAAGATGACTGATCAACAGGCAAAGCAGTTTGTCGATCTGGCCTTAGCTGGCCTGACGAAGGAGTTTCCGAATAAACCGGGACATGTCTATCGTAGCGCAGAGGCTATGAAATCTCCGCAGGAGTACACTCCGGTCTTTTATGGTCACTTTGATTGGCATTCTTCGGTGCATGGGCATTGGACCCTCGTGCGCTTACTTCGGCTATTTCCAAATGCCGAGTGGGTTCCAAAGGTGAAGACCGCGCTCGATGGAAAATTTGACGCCGCTAAGCTCAAGCAGGAAGCCGCCTTTTTGAAAAAGAATAAAACTTTTGAGCGAATGTATGGCTGGGCTTGGGCCTTGCGCCTGGGCATTGAGTTGCGTGCTTTAGAAGATCAAAAGTGGGCCAAAGTCTACGCCCCGCTGGAGCAGGTGATTGTCGATCACTCGAAAGCCTATTTGCCTAAGCTGAGCTGGCCGATCCGATGCGGCTTCCATCCCGAGACCGCATTCCCGCTAGGGCAACTGCTGGATTGGGCACGAGCGACTGGAGATACCGAGTTTGAAAAATTGATCATCACGAAGGCGAAGGAATTTTATGAGAAAGATCGCGATTATCCCGTGCAGTACGAACCGAGTGGAGAAGACTTTTTCTCGGCTAGTTTGAATGAGGCTGACTTGATGCGCCGCGTTTTACCGAAAGAAGAATTTCAGCAATGGATCACAGGTTTTTTCCCAAGTCTGGGGAAGGGGAAATTAGGGAACTTACTGACTCCGCAAAAAGTGACCGATTTAACAGATGGGTACCTCACGCATTTGGCCGGACTGAATCTGACTCGAGCTTGGACCATGCGTGGAATTGCAGAATCCCTTCAGGACGAAAGGGGAGAGCTCCTGCTGAAATCGGCGCAAGCGCATGAAGCGCTGGGACTCACTCAGATTTTCACCGGAGATTATGCTGGGGAACATTGGCTGGGATCTTTCGCGACTTACCTCCTCACGGAAGTCGGCCTTCAGGGAGGAAAGTAGGACTGCCAGAATACAAATTCTGCTCACTTTAGGTGAACTTCATGAAGCTGCTCGGTGAGATCAAATCTTCACAGAGCCGCGTGTATGTGAATTTTTCTGAGAGCTTTGATTCGCTGAATAGTTTAGATTTTCAAGCTAGACACAGTGTGGTGCTTTTGGTTTCTGATTCGGTCGAAGTGGATGCCGGAGTCATTTATTCAGTCGCAGATCACTTTCTTAGAAATGGTTTAGTTTATGTTTGCACGTGGGGCGATGGTTGCGAAAGAGTGCATGACATCTTCGATGAAGCGGAAGTAGGTGATGGGAGTAGCGAGAGCAATGTGTGCTTGATGAGCACTTGGCATAGCCGTGATACGCTTGATGAAGCAATCGAGTTCTTTCTCACATGGGCCATTCCTCCAGACCGTGATTTAGCAATCACTTCCTATCTTGCGGTGGTGGTTGGTGATAGAGGTCTGTATGACATAGTCGACCAGAAGATCACCACCGCATCACAAATCATCTCCGCGTAATGAATGTTATACAAGATGAGCTCCTCGGGCGGGGCGGGTGGCAAAGATCGCGGGAGTAATTCCGGTTTTTTCCAGATATTGCTGATGTAGGGTTTCTGCAATTTGAGAGGCATCATCTGTGCGGCAGAGCGTCACGGTGGATCCACCAAAACCTCCGCCAGTCATGCGTGCTCCCAGCACTCCTCCTTCGAATCCGATTTTGGTGGCGATTTCGACCATGAGATCAAGTTCATGACAAGAGACTTCAAAATCATCGCGGAGAGATTCGTGAGATGCCGCCATGAGATGTCCGATTTTTGAGAAATCATTTTTCTTAAATCCTTCGGCAGCTTCCTGAGTGCGTTGGATCTCACTGACGACATGGCGGGCGCGCCGGAACATCGGATCTCCCATTTCATCTTCTTTCTCAAGAACATCGTCCATTGTCACCTCACGCCAGTTTTGCTTGCCGATGATTTTTAAAGCATCTTCGGTGGCCTTCCGTCGTTTCGCATATGCGCCATCCGAAAGATCGTGTGAGACACAGGTATTCGCGACGAGGATCGAGAGACTGGGATCAGAAAAAGGGATGATTTCCGGTTCATTCGTCAGGCAATCAATATAGATGAGCTTATCTTGTTGCCCAAAAGCGGAAGCAAACTGGTCCATAATCCCGCATGGAACTTGGGCGAAGTCATGCTCTGCTTTTTGTGCGAGCAATGCCTTCTCAGAGGTCCGGAGTGCCGTGTCGACTAAGCCTTCCATAAGAGTCGCAAACGCGCATTCCAAAGCGGCAGAAGACGAGAGCCCAGCGCCAAGTGGAACAGATGATACCACATACGCATCAAAACCAGGGATGCGATCGCCACGATCCTTGAAGCCCTGAATCACTCCGCGGAGATAGTTGGACCACTTTGGTTCGGAAATTTTTTGTTCCACCGTCAGATCAATCTCGACGGTCTCCTGCCCCTCGGAAGCAACTCGTGCGATGGAGCTGTCATTCGCCTTGGCTGCAAATACGACGTAACGTTCGATGGCAAAGGGTAGGACAAAGCCATCACAGTAATCGATATGCTCGCCGATCAGATTCACTCGTCCAGGAGCTGCTGCGACAACCGCACCTTGGACTTGAAAGGTTTCAGAAAGACGACGATGAGCGTCGGCGACAAGGTCAGAAAGAGGCGCGTTTGGTTGCAACATGATCATTCGAATGTCTGTTCATAGCGTGAATCAAGATCTGGAGCAAGAGTGAGAAAAAAATGCCCCATCCCGCTTGATCTGGC